>NZ_JBIVLI010000019.1:0-197413 GCF_044751205.1 Streptomyces sp. NPDC088732 | reverse complement strand
TGCAGGGGGGACCCTGTGGGAGAGTAGGACGCCGCCGAACAATTCTTCAGCCTCAACCCCCGAGCTCATGCTCGGGGGTTGAGGCTTTTTTGCGTACCATCACGCCATGACGAACTATGCGATACGAGCCTCCCGTCCCGATGAATGGCGTGCCCAGCGGGCACTGCGGCTGGAAGCACTCAAGGACCCCGTGAGTGCGGTGGCGTTCGTCAGCACCTACGAGACCGAGGCGGGTTTCCCGGACGAGGTGTGGCAGGAACGGGCGCGGACGCAGTCGTTCATCGCGGAGAACGAGGCCGGCGAGCGGGTGGCGAATGTCGCGGTGCTCGTCGAGACCGGCGCCGAATACGACGTGCCGCAGACGCATCTGGTCGGGGTGTACGTACGGCCGGAGTTCAGGGGCGACGGGCCGGCCGCGGACTTGCTCGGGGCCGCCGTCGCATGGTCGTGGGGACTGCCGGAGGTGCGGCGGGTGCGGCTGTGGGTGCACGAGGACAACCACCGTGCACAGGCCTTCTACAAGCGGCTCGGATTCGTCAGGACCGGGCGGACGATGGCGTTCCCGCTGGACGAGTCCCGCACCGAGTACGAGATGGCGCTGGACCGCCCGTAGCGGCGGGACGCGGGACGCGGGCCGCGGAGCTGAAGGTGCCGCAGTCCGCGACCCGCTGTCGTCGATGTGCGGGGGTGTGCGGGTCAGCGCACGTCGACGTAGTCCGCGGCGGAGGCCGTCGCTCCCGTGGTGGGCGTGCCGCCGAAGTACCAGCGCCAGGAACCGTCGACAGAGGCCTTGACGGTCGTCTTCAGGGCGCCCTTGGTGCCGGTCTTCACGGTCTTGACGGTGGTGTAGGCGGTGGCGCCCTTCTTGAGGAACTGGAGCCTGACCGGCTGGGCGACGTAGCCCGTGGTCGAGTGCTTCACCCAGTCGGCACGGACGAGGCTGCCGGTGACGGTGATGGTCGCGCCCTTCTTCACCGGCTCGGGCGCGGCGTTGACCGTGGCCTTCGCCTGGCGCTTGACCTGCACGCTGCCCGCGACCGTCCGGTACTCCTGGGCGGCGAGCGTGCCGTTGGACTTGAAGAGGCGTATGGAGGCGCCGATCTTCCAGGTCGTGGCGTCGTTGTCGGAGTCCAGGCGGTACCGGGGTTCGATGTAGAGCTCACCCTTGCAGTTCCATGCACGGGTGCCGTCCTCGAGGCAGTCCTCGAAGTTCGAGTAGATCCCTCCGGCCTTGGCGCCCTTGTCGGCGGTGGTGCCGTGGTAGAGGAAGAGAACGACGGCGTAGCGCTCCGGATGTGCCGTGCTGTATCCGGCAGGGAGGGTGAAGTGGTACGACGTGGAGGGTGTCACCACCTGCGAGGTGCCCACCACGATCGGCTTGCCGCCGTTGACGACGGCCTTGGAGACGGTGACGCCGGTCGCCGCGGCCTGCGCCGCCGGCGCGGTGAACGCCGCCAGGGCTACCGCACCCGCAAGTACGGCCATGCCGGCTGTTCTGCCCGATCTCATGCACACCTCGATGTTGTCGTCGCGAACCCGGGTCCTCCTCGCATGCGCGGGGGACGGGCGGGACGCTATCAACGGGCGTGCGGCGAACGGCGGCCGGCCCTACGGCAGCAGGACCGCGTCCGGGATCTCGTCGAGGAGGGCCGGGGGCTGGGGGCCGAGGACGAGGCGGGCATCGGCGCGCTGCCAGACGGGGGAGCGCCAGGGGTCGCGGGCCTGCTCGGGGGAGCGGAGCACGGCCAGGGTGGGGAGGCCGCCGGCTGCGCCCGTGGCGAGGAGGTCCGGGAGTTCCGGGATCGGTGCCAGGGCGGCGACGTCGTCGAGGACGAGGGTGAGTGGTGGGTCGAGCCGACCGGCGGGTGACTTCGCGGCCATGCGCCGGCCGTGCTCGACCACGCTCGAGACGAGTGCGGTGAGCAGCGGCATCGCACCCGGGTGGGTTCGCGGGTCCTCGTTGGGTTCGCCCACCACGTACAGCGTGCCCAGATCCGTCAGGAATGACTCCACGTCGAGCGAGTCGGCGCGGCCGGGATTGCACGCGTCCCTGATGTGCACGGAGTTGAGCGACTCCAGAGCGCGGTGGACGAGGGCCTGGGCGGCGTCGCGGCGGTCGGCGTGGGCGTGGAGCACGGACTCCAGCTCGCCGCTCCAGCCGGAGGCGGCCCGGGTGTGGGTGCGCAGGATGCGTACGGCGTCCTGGCCGTTGGTGCCGCCCGCCCAGCGGTGGACCTGGCGGAAGGGCTGGCCGTCCACGGCGGCGGCATGCAGCCAGCAGCGCAGCAGGGTCTCGGCCGCGTCGTACAGGGCCGCGTCGAGGCTCGCACGGGGGCGTACGGGGAACAGCAGGGCCCGGGAGCGGGTGACGGCCGTGGGGACGTCCTCGCAGCCCGTGTGGGGCGCCCAGCGCAGCCGGGCGGGGGTGTCGACGAGGTGGGCCGGGTCGAAGACGTGGACCGGGCCGAGCTTGGCGCGGTTGCCGACGGTTTGGCGGAAGGTGTCGGGGTCGGCGGTGGTGACGACGACCGGGCCCGCGGCGTTGAGGACGGCGGGCTGGACCAGGCGCTTGCCCTTGTCGCCGCGGTGCGTCGCGAAGGCGGCGTAGGTGCGGGTGAGTTCGCGGTCGACGGAGACCTCGGCGGCCGCGGGGGGCTCGGCGCGGACCGGCGCGGCATCCACGGGCAGGTTCACGGGCGGGTCCGGCGCGGGGGACGGGGCCGGTACCGGCGCCGTGACGGGTGCGGCGGCCGGGGAGCTCTGCGCGGGCACTGTCGCCGCCGCCTTGGCGGCGGCGCGGCGGGCCGCGTGCCGCAGCCGGGTGCGGGCGATGGCGCCCATGACGAAGACGGTGAGCACGAAGAGCACCATCAGCTGCCCGATGAAGACCCCCCAGAACAGGCCCGAGCCGGGCAGGCCCGCCAGGGGGGCGGGGGCCCAGGCGCCCGCGATGTCGTGGGGCTGGGCGATGAGGTGGCGCATGGCCAGGGGCGTCCGGGTGAAGTGGACGTCGGCCGGCCAGGCGCCGTGGGACAGGAAGCCGGCTATCCCGGTGCCCGTCCACACCAGGATCGTCATGCCGAGCAGGAAGCCGATCACGCCGAGGATGAGCCCGTCGGGGATCCCGCCCTCGCGCTCCTGGCCGCTGTGGTGCTGTCTCGCCATGGTCAGGCCACCGTTCAGGCCACCGCGTCGTCGGCCATGTGTTTGTCGAGGGAGACCCGTGGCTCGCCCTCGTCCGGGTCCTCGTCGTAGTCGACGGAGCCCTCGGTCATGGCGCGGTCGGTGTAGACGAGGGGGCGTTCGGACTCGGTGATGAGGTGCTTGACCACCTGGACGTTGCCGTTGACGTCCCAGACGGCGATGCCGGGGGTGAGCGTGGGGATGATCTCCACCGCCCAGCGGGGCAGGCCCAGCACCCGCCCGGTGGAGCGGGCCTCGTCGGCCTTCTGGGCGTAGATGGTGCGGGTGGAGGCCATCTTGAGGATGGCGGCGGCCTCCTTGGCGGCGGCACCGTCCACGACGTCGGAGAGGTGGTGGACGACGGCGACGAAGGACAGGCCGAGCCGGCGGCCGAACTTCAGCAGGCGCTGGAACAGCTGGGCCACGAAAGGGCTGTTGATGATGTGCCAGGCCTCCTCGACCAGGAAGATGCGCTTCTTCCGGTCGGGGCGGATCCAGGTGTGCTCCAGCCAGACGCCGACGATCGCCATGAGGATCGGCATCGCGATGGAGTTGCGGTCGATGTGGGACAGGTCGAAGACGATGAGCGGCGCGTCCAGGTCGATGCCGGCGGTCGTCGGGCCGTCGAACATGCCGCGCAGGTCGCCGTCGACGAGCCGGTCGAGCACCAGGGCGACGTCCAGGCCCCAGGCGCGGACGTCCTCCAGGTCGACGTTCATCGAGTCGGCGGAGTCCTCCATGGGGTGCCGCAGCCGCTCCACGATGTCGGTGAGGATCGGCTGGCGGTCCGTCACCGTCTCGTGCACGTAGGCGTGGGCCACCTTGAGCGCGAAGCCGGAACGTTCGTCCAGACCGCGGCCCATGGCGACCTCGATGATCGTACGGAGCAGGGCCAGCTGGCCCGTCGTGGCGATCGCGGGGTCGAGCGGGTTGAGCTTGATGCCGCCGTCGAGGGCGGCCAGCGGGTCGAGCCGGATGGGAGTTATTCCGAGGGCCTTGGCGATCAGGTTCCACTCGCCGACGCCGTCCTCGCCCTGGGCGTCCAGGACGACGACCTGGCGGTCGCGGAAGCGCAGCTGCCGCAGCACGTAGGTCTTCTCCAGCGCGGACTTGCCGTTGCCGGACTCGCCGAGCACCAGCCAGTGCGGGGCGGGCAGTTGCTGTCCGTACAGCTGGAAGGGGTCGTAGATGTACCCCTTGCCGGAGTAGACCTCGCGGCCGATGATCACGCCGGAGTCGCCGAGGCCGGGGGCCGCGGTCGGCAGGTAGACGGCCTGGGCCTGGCCGGTGGAGGTGCGGACGGGGAGGCGGGTGCTCTCCACCTTGCCGAAGAGGAAGCCGGTGAAGGCGTCGGTGATCGCTGCGAGGGGGTCCAGCATGGCCATGGGTGGAGCGCCTCCTCGGCGTCAGCGGTCGTCGTCGCGCCCGCGGCGCGGGCCTCGGCTCGGCATCGTTGTCCCTGTCGTCCTTCCCATTGGTCCCGCCCCTGCGGGCGGGGCGTCAAGCGCGCACGGGCGCATGGTCGTCCTCACGGCTACCGGCGGATGCCGGTCGCGAACGGAAGCGTGTTGACGAACGCCCGGTGGTGCTCGCGGTCGCACCACTCCACCTTGAGGTACGACTTGCCCGCGGCGGCGCGGATCGTGCGCTTGTCGCGGGCGAGTGCCTCGGGGGAGCGGGAGGAGACCGTGATGTAGCCGACCAGGTTGACGCCGGCGGCGCCGGAGGCGAGGTCTTCGCCGCGCTGGTCGATACGGCTGTGGTGGGCGATGTCGCGGGGGTCGACCACGCGGTTCATCTTGGCGGCCCGGCTGGCGTCGGCGTCGTCGTTGGTCTTCTCGGTGAGCATGCGCTCGATGGCGACGTCGGTGGGTTCCAGGTCCATGCAGACGGCGACCGTGCGGATCACGTCCGGGGTGTGGACGAGCAGCGGTGCAAGGAAGTTGACCCCGACCGGGGTGAGCGGCCACTCCTTGACCCACGCGGTGGAGTGGCACCAGGGGGCGCGGGTGACCGACTCGCGGGTCTTGGCCTGGAGGTACGTGGGCTCGGTGGCGTCCAGCTCGGCCGGCCAGGCGTTGCGGCGGGTCATCGCCTGGATGTGGTCGATCGGGTGGTCCGGGTCGTACATCGAGTGGATCAGGGACGCGAGCCGGGCCTGCCCCAGAGGCTGCCGGACGCGGATGTCCGCCTCGGTGAGCCGGGCGCAGATGTCGGTCAGCTCGCGGGCCATGACCGCGGCGATGCCCGCGTCCTTGTCGAGCCCCTTGCGGCCGGCGCCGGCGGCGCGCGCGATGGCGTTGCCCTCGGCGGCCAGTTCGCGGCTGTAGTGCATGCAGGCCACGAGGTAGGCGCGGTGCTGCTCGGAGGAGGTCGACACCATGGACTGCAGCTGCTCGTACGAGTCCTTCAGCCACTGCTCGGCGTGCTCGTCGCCGCGCTGCGCGACGTCCTTGGCGTGCGCGTCGGGGTCGGCGGGCAGCGTGCGGGCCAGCATCTGCAGCCGGGTGACGAAGCCGTCGCCGTTGGCCACGTGCTTGAGCAGCGTGCCGAACCGGTCGACCAGGGCCTCCTGGTCCTCGCTGTCGCGCAGGCCGACGCCGGGGCCCTCGATCTCGATGGCCGCGGTGACCGTGCGGCGGTCGACGTGCAGCAGGACCGCGATCTCGTCCGGGCCGAAGGGGGCCGACAGCCAGGTGATGCGCCCGATGCCGGGCGGCGGCCCGATCTCGACCTCGCGGCCGTCGAGCCGGGTGCCCGCCTCCAGGGCCGCGGAGCGGTAGGTCGGGGCGGAGCGCAGCGTCCGGCGGTAGGTGCGGTTGATCTCGAACCAGCGGTAGAAGGTGCGGCGCCGGTAGGGCATGTAGACGGCGGCGAAGGCCAGCAGCGGCCAGCCCGTCAGGCCCAGGATGCGCAGCGGCAGGATCGGGATGAGCAGACCGGACATCATGCCCAGGAAGGCCCCCGCGATGATCAGGGCGATCTCGCCCGTCTCGCGGTTCTTGCCCACGATGGCGTTGGGGCGGGCCTTGCCGATCAGATAGGTACGGCGCTGCTGCGGGGCGGCATAGGGCTGGGACGTCACCGGCTTTCGCCTCCTGCTGTGGTGCTCTTGCCGCCGTTGCCGCGGTCGGGGTTGGTCCGCGGGGACGGCGTGGGGGCCGGGGCGTTCGAGCCGCCGTTCCGGCTGCTGTGGGCGGCGATGCCGCTGGGCACGGTGTTGGCGGGCTGGCCTCCGCCGCCGCCCGTGGGCTGCTCCTGGCCGCCGCCGCGGGTGCTGTGGGTCTTGATGCCCTGCTTGACGAGCGCGGCCGGCGAGGAGATGACGGCTGCCGCCTGGGACTCGGAGCTCGCCTTGCGGTTGCTGCGCAGGCTGGCCACGTCGTCACCGAAACCGGGGACGAAGCGGTAGATCATCGCGCTGGCGAAGATGGCCAGCAGGATGATGGCCAGGCCCGACACGACGGCGCCGAAGGCGGTGGGCCCGTCGGAACCGCTGAGCGCGCCCGCCAGGCCCAGCACGATCACGATGACCGGCTTCACCAGGATCACCGCGATCATGATCCCGGCCCAGCGGCGCACGTGGTGCCACATGTTCTTGTCGACCAGGCCGGAGTACACCGCGGTGCCGAGCAGGGCGCCGACGTACAGCAGGGCGGCCCGGATCACCAGTTCCAGCCACAGGACGCCGGCGGCGAGCACGGAGACCAGCGAGACCACGATCAGCATGATCGGGCCGCCGCCGATGTCGGAGCCCTTGGTGAGGGCGTCCGTGAACGACCCGAAGAACGCATCGGTGTTGGCGGCCGTGCCGGAGGCGATGACCTCGGTGATCCCGTCCGTGGCGGACACCACGGTGTAGAGGATCAGCGGGGTGAACGCGGAGGCGATGACGGTCAGCCACAGGAAGCCGACGGCCTCCGTCAGCGCCTCGGTCAGCGGCACGCCGCGCACGGCGCGCTTGGCGACAGCCAGCAGCCACAGCAGCAGCGTGAGGAACGTGGACGCGGCGAAGACGACCGCGTACTGGGTCAGGAACGCCTTGTTGGTGAAGTCCACGGCGGCGGTCTTGGTGACCGCCTTCGACAGGCCGTCGATGACCCACGCGGCGGCGTCGGCGCAGCCCTTGGCGAGCGAGGACAGGGGGTCGAGCGGATCGACGACGGAGGGGGTGTGGCCGCCAGAACCGTCGCCGTTCTCGCAGTAGTCGCGTGCCTGGCCCACGATGTAGTCGCAGGCGCTCTTGGTGCCGCTGGGGCTGGGCGTCGGCGAGGGGGCGGCCGCGGCACGGGAGGCGGCCAGGACGAGCGCGGTCTGGGCGACCGTGACCACGGCCGTGACGGACAGCGCACGGCGGAGGCGGCTACCGGGCATAGGTGAAACCTCCGTATCCCTCGACCGCGTTGGCGATCTCGTCCGCGCTCGCCGCCCGGTTGTCGCCGTTGACCGGGGCGGGGCCTTCCTTCTGGCCCGACGACTCGATCTTCCAGTCCCCGTCGGCCCAGGTGAGTTGCTCGGTGATGGTGAACCACGTCTGGGTCACCGGCTTCGTCGATCCCTCACCGGCCAGGCCGACCAGTCCGGTGCACCACACCTCCACGGTGGCGCTGCCGCCGGAGAGTTCCGTCACCCTGGAACCCACGGGGATCGTGCGGGAGACGAAGGTGTAGCCGTCCGGGACGCTGCCGTCCTCGTTGAGGCCCACGTTCTGCAGGAAGTTCGGCGAGTACGCCCGGTCCAGGTCGGCCTGGAGACGGCCGACGACGTCCGGGGCGTGGATCGCCGCGACGATCGCGTGGCGCCGGTCCGCGGTGAACATGCCGTCGGAGCCGAGCGCCACCGCGTAGTTGGCCGCGGCGGACTGCGCGCCCTGGTCGGTACGGGAGTACCCCGTGGGGATGCCCGCGGACTTGCCGTCGACCGGGCGGGTGCCGGTCGCGGCGGTGGGCTGGGGGGCGGTGCCGCCGCCCGCGGCGCGGTTGCCGTTGCCGGAGCCCGCGGTTTCCCCGCCGTGGTCGCCGCCGCGGTTGACGAAGGCGATCGCGGCGATGAGGAGGACGACGACGCCGACGACGGTGACGAGGCTGCGCCCGGAGCGCGCGGGGCGGCGCGCCGGGACGCCGGTGCCGGCCGTGGACTCGGGGAGCCGGGTGCGCGTGGGCGGGCCGTCCGGGCCGAGGCTCATCGGGGGCTCGCCCCCTTGGGGATCGTCGGGTGAGTGGGCATCAGTACGCAGCCTCGGGTGGGGAACGGGGCCGGGACGGGCCCCTTGGGGACAGTGCGCAGGGGACGGGGCGGGGAGCCCGGAGCGCGGTCGCTAGACCGCCATCCCGTAGACGATGGTGAACAGGGTGCCGAGGGAGCCGATGATGAACACGCCGGTGAGTCCGGCGATGATCAGGCCCTTGCCCTGTTCGGCACTGAAGGTGTCGCGGAGCGCGGTCGCTCCGATGCGCTGTTTCGCGGCGCCCCAGATCGCGATGGCGAGACAGAGCAGAATCGCTACTGCCATCACCACCTCGATCATCACGCGCGCTTCGTTCCCCAGGGAGCCGAACGGCCCCCAGTCCGGGGCGATACCACCAATGATGGTGTTGATGTCGCCCTTGTCGGCCGCCAGGAACATGAGAACTCACCACCACGCTAGATCAGTTGGCATCCTCGCCGGGGCGCAAGGAGCCAAGGTCTATCTTGGCGGAGGATGTCGCCGTCGTATGTCGACTCAGCGACTTTCTCAGCCGATTCCCTCGTGTGATCCGGGCCGCAGCCGTCAAAATGGTCGCAGCGGCGTGCGAGCCGGTGTTCGATGGGACTTAGTTGACTACTCTGTGTATCACGGTGGTGAGCGGAGGGCAACGATTGGCGGCGCGCTGCCCGGGGATGCTTCCGGGGGCCTGGCGCTCCGTCACCTTCCGTGCCGGGCAGGCTGAGCAGGCGAGCACACGGAGAGGGTGGGGCGGGTGACGGCGGCGGGTCGTTCGGCGCGCAAGGCCTGGTGGCTGGCGGGGGTGGTCGGCGGGCTGTTCATGTCGTTCGTGACGCTGCTCGTCGTCGGCACGTACTTGGTGGCGGCCAACCTGGCGGGCGGCGGCGGGGGCGCGGTGGCGCTCGCCAAGGGGGCCGTGCCCGCGGCCTACCAGGGCATCGTGCAGAAGTGGGGGAATCTGTGCGACGCCATCAACCCGGCGCTGCTGGCGGCCCAGCTGTACCAGGAGAGCGGCTGGAACCCGCAGGCGCGCAGCCAGGCGCAGGCGCAGGGCATCGCGCAGTTCATCCCCGGGACGTGGGCCACGCACGGTGTGGACGGCGACGGTGACGGCGACCGCGACGTCTGGGACCCGCGGGACGCGATCCCGTCGGCGGCGTCGTACGACTGCGAACTGGCGCAGTACGTGAAGGACGTCCCGGGCGATCCGACGGAGAACATGCTCGCCGCGTACAACGCGGGCGCGTACCGGGTGATCCAGGCCGGCGGGGTACCGCGCATCCGCGAGACGCAGAACTACGTGCGGATCATCACCACGCTGGAGAAGAGCTTCGCGGCGCCGGTCGGCGCGGTCGCGCCCTCCCGGCAGGCGGCGGGTGCCATCTACTACGCGCAGGAGAAGCTGGGCACGCCCTACCTGTGGGGTGGCAACGGCACGGCGGACCAGGGCGGGCGCTTCGACTGCTCGGGTCTGACGAAGGCGGCGTACGAGTCGGTCGGCATCGAGCTGCCGCGCGTGGCCAACGACCAGTGGAACGCCGGGCCGCACCCGAAGCGCGACGAGCTGCTCCCGGGGGACCTGGTCTTCTTCGCCAACGACCTGACCGACCCGCGCTCGATCCACCACGTCGGGATCTACGTCGGCGGCGGGTACATGATCAACGCCCCGTACACGGGCGCGGTCATCCGCTTCGACAAGATCGACAGCCCGGACTACATCGGCGCGACGCGGGTGACGGCGGCGGGCGCGGCGGCGGTCTGACGGCCGGTCGCGGCCGCGGCACGGGCAGGCCCCGCCGCGGCCGGGCGGGTCTCCCTTCGGTAACGTCCTGGTGATCATCCGGTGGAGACCGGAACGCCGCGTACCGTGCGGCTCGTTGGACGGGGGACAATGGCACTCCCGGCCTCGTGTCGTCTGTGTGCGGGGGTGCCGCGGAGACAGTTAGGGGTGCACCGGTGGCTGCGCTTTCACTGGACGGCTCCAACCCGGATGTCAGCCTGCTCCGTGACATCAACGGGCTCGCGAAGCACGCGCCGCGCTGGCTGGACCGCGCCGTGGAGGTCGTGGGCGAGTACGGACTCCTGCTGCTCATGGTGCTGGTCGCCGGATGGTGCTGGTGGCGGGTGGCGCGCCGCGGCGGTGCCGAGGCCCCGGCGGCGGTGGCGGGCGTGGTCTGGGCCGCGCTCGCGGGGGGCGTGTCGGTGCTGCTGAACGTCCCGCTGCGCAACTTCGTGGACCGGCCGCGCCCGTTCGTCGAGCACCAGGGCCTGGACGTGCTCGTCAGGAGCCGGGTCCACTTCTCCTTCGTCAGCGACCACGCGGCCGTGACGATGGCGGTGGCCGTCGGGCTCTTCCTGGTCAGCCGCAAGTGGGGGCTGGCCGCCGTCGGGATCGCGCTCGCCGAGGGCTTCAGCCGGGTCTACATGGGCGTGCACTACCCCACCGACGTGCTGGGCGGCTTCGCCCTCGGCACGGCCGTCGCGCTGCTCTTCGCACCCCTCGCGCTGGCCCTGCTGACGCCGCTGGCGTCCGCTGTGGCCGCTTCCCGGGCGGGGGTGCTCGTCCGGGTGCCCCAGCCGGCCGGGAAGGCCGCGGCGCGGCGCGGGGAGCCGTTCCCGGAGCCCACGGCCGCCGACAGGGATCTGGCGGCCTGAGGGCTCCCACGGGTTTCCCCGCGCCGGGCGGGCGCGAGCGCTACAGGGCCTGCTGGAAGGCGAACAGCCGCGTGGGGTCGTAGCGGGTCTTCAGCCGGGTGAGCTTGTCGGCGGCGGAGCCGTAGTAGGCGGTGCGCCAGTCGGCCAGCGTGGGGTCGGTGTAGTTCTGGTAGGCCGCGCCCGAGGCGTACCGGCGCATCGCGCTGTGCAGGCCGTCGAGCCACTGGGTGGTGCCGGGGGTCTCGATGTACTGCGCGAGGAAGCGCGAGCGGCGGTGCACGAAGGCCGTGGCGGTCGGGGAGACCCGGTTGACGGCGCCGCCGAGCGCCGTGAGCGAGACGCTGCCGGCGCCCGAGCGCAGCGCGCCGACCTGGGAGAGCAGCGTCTGGATGCCGGCCTCCGTCAGGGAGCGGTCGTAGAAGTCCGAGCGCGCGGTGTACGTCTCGCGGCCGAGGCGGCCGGAGGGGCTGCGGCCCGGGGTCGTCCCGGGCAGATGGCACTGGGCGGTGCTCAGGTCCGAGCAGCCCGCGTACGCGAGCGTCGCGTCGAGGTAGGGCCGCGGGTGGAGGGAGACGCTGCTCGCGGGGGCGCCGACGCTGTCGGCGAGCCGGTCGACGGCGTTGGCGAGCTCCGTGCGGGAGGTGATACCGACGGTGGCGATGCTGATCTTCGGGGAGCCGGAGCCGGACTTGTCCAGGTGCAGCGCGGACCAGATCTGGTCGGGCTGCGTGGGGCCCCACTCCTGCCAGGCGCGGATGACCGCGGCGGCCTTGCTCCACGACCAGGTCAGGTAGCCGGTGACGACCTGGGGTGCGGCCTGGGTGGTGAACGTCAGGTTCGTGACGACGCCGAACTGGCCGCCGCCCGCGCCGCGCAGGGCCCAGAAGAGTTCGGGGTTCTCGTCGGCGCTGCAGCGCAGCACCCGTCCGCCCGCGGTGACGATCTCCGCGGAGGTGAGGCTGTCGCAGGTCAGACCGTAGGCCCGGCTGATGACGCCGTGGCCGCCGCCGAGGGTGAGGCCGGAGATGCCGACCGTCGGGCAGGAGCCGGCGGGCAGGGTGCGGCCCGCGGCGCCGAGCTTGGTGTAGACGTCGATCAGCTTGGCGCCGGCGCCGATGGTGGCGGACGAGCCGGAGCGGGTGATCTTCGCGAGGGACGAGACGTCCAGGACGAGCCTGCCCTTGCCGCCCGAGTAGCCGGCGTAGGAGTGGCCGCCGTTGCGGATCGAGACGGGGACGCCCGTGCGGCGGGCGAAGTCCAGGCACTCCCGGATGTCCTCGGTGCCGGCGACGTAGGCGACCGCGGCGGGGCGCTGCCCGTCGAAGCGCGTGTTGTACAGCAGCCGGGCGGTGGCGTAGTCGGCGTCGTCGGGGCGGACGAGCCGGCCGTCGAGGGAGTGCGCGAGCGCTTTCCAGTCCGGCGGGACGGTCGCTGCGGCGCTGGTGGCGGCGGGCGGTCCGCTCGCGGCGGTGGGCGTTCCCGTCCCCGTGGACGCGGCACTGGGTATTCGGCTGCCGGCGGCCGCCGGGTGGCCGGATCCTGCGGGATCGCAGGCCGCGCTCAGCCAGGTCGCGGCGGTGATGCCGGCGCCCCCGCGGATGAGTGCTCGTCGGTTCAACGTGGGCGCCCTCTCGCTTCGGAACCCTTGTGGTTCCTCCTGACATGACGGCGGCGGGTGCATGTCGGTTGCGAGGCGTACGACACACCGGCGGGGAGAGCGCCGGCGCTCAGGACCCGGCGTGCTCGGCGGCGTCGCGCCGGGCGCGTTCGCGGGCTCTGCGGGAGGGGCCGCGCCATCCGCACGTGCAGGTGGCGAAGGAGAAGGCGCCCTTCTCCTTGGTCGTCGCACGGTGCGCTGGAGGGGGTTCGCTGGGGGGCACGGATCAAAGCTACCGGCCGTGACGCGGTGCCCTGACCCTCGTTATGCCGCTTGGCGAGTGAGCCGAAGGGGTCCTGGACGGCGGCACGGTGCAGGGGGTAGGCGCAGATGGGTCAGGTCAGCAGGGCGACCGCCGCGGCCGTGGGACTCGGGATGTGCGCGGCAGCACTCACGGGATGCTCCGGCAGCGGCGAGGCCGTGGAGGTGGGCGGCGCGCCCCGGGACACGGACCGGGCGCTGCGGCAGGCGGCCGACGCACTGGTCCGGGCCGGCAGCTCGAAGGTCCGTACGACGATGGAGACCGCCAGCGGCGGCACCAAGGTGACCATCACCGGCACCGGGAGCTTCGACTACGCCGCGCGGCACGGCAGCCTGCGGCTCGTCCTGCCGCCGGATGCCGCGGGCGACGCGGAGCACGCGCCGGTCACGGAGCTGCTGACCCCCGGGGCCCTCTACATGAAGAACCGGGGCGAGGGCGTGCCCGCCGACAAGTGGGTGTGGGTGGACACCACGCGGCTGCCGGACGGCAACCTCGTCACCGGCGGCGCCACCGATCCGCTGGTCGCCGCGGAGTTGCTGCGCGGCGCGCGCGAGGTGCGCATGGTGGGCCTGGAGACGCTGGACGGCACGCGGGTGCGGCACTACCGGGGGGTGACCGACATCGTGCGGGCCGCCGACGCCGCCTCGGCGCAGGCCCGCGGCGCGCTGCGGGCGGCGGCGGGCGGCTTCTCCGTGACGCGGGTCCCCTTCGACGCCTACCTGGACGACGCCGGGGTGCTGCGCAAGGTCCGGCAGCGCTTCACCTTCGCCAATCCCGGGGTCGCGGGCGGCCAGAGCGCCCCGGCCGCGGTCACGGTGGTCTCGACCACCGCGCTGTACGCTTTCGGGGCGCCGGTGCGGGTAGTGCTGCCGCGCGCGACCGACATCTACACCGGAAAGATCGTTTCTGCGGCCGGCTCCTAGAACCTTGTGAAAATGGTCCGTCCGTGTCATGCACGGACCGTGCACCGGTCCCTACGCTGGGCGGGGAGGAGGTGGTGCACGTGGCGATGTGGCTCCTGGACCAGGACGATCAGGTCCACGTGGCCCTCGCGGAGATCGAGTTGTGCTGCGAGCTCATGATCGCCGCCTCGGCGACCGCCGAGGAACGGCTGAGCCCGGAGCGCATCGACGAGGTGCTCGCGGTGGAACCACGCGTTCCCGCGCAGGGCCGTCGGCTCGGCTAGCTCCGCAGCAGCCGGGCTATGGCGGCGGTGGCCTCGGCGACCTTGTCGTCCGCTTCGGGGCCACCCTTCGCGGCGGCGTCGGCGACGCAGTGCCGCAGGTGCTCCTCCAGCAGTTGCAGGGCGAAGGACTGCAGGGCCTTTGTGCCGGCGGACACCTGGGTAAGGATGTCGATGCAGTACACGTCCTGCTCGACCATCCGCTGGAGGCCCCGGATCTGCCCCTCGATACGGCGCAGCCGCTTCAGGTGCTGGTCCCTCTGTTCGGCGTACCCGTGCTGGTGCGCCGGATGCTCCGCGGCACCGGCGGTCCCCGCCTCTTCGTGCGGAGCCGTGTCGCCGGCCTCGGTGACCGTCATGGCGTCCCTCCTGCCCCCGATATACCCCTGCCGGGTATATCGTACCGAATTCGCCTCATTGTGCGAGCGTGCACCGGGAGGAGCCCCGATGGGGACCGTTTGCGACCATGAGCGACACTGTAAGACGCCGGTTAGCCCTGGCCGTGCGATGCGCCTAGCATCAATGCGACCGAAACCGATGTATTCCGAGGACTTCACGTGCGCTTTCGTCTGACCCCAAGGGAGACGAGCTTCTACGACATGTTCGCCGCGTCCGCGGACAACATCGTCACAGGGTCGAAGCTCCTGATGGAACTCCTCGGCGCCGACTCCGCCACGCGCGCGGAGATCGCCGAGCGGATGCGGGCGGCGGAGCACGCGGGGGACGACGCGACCCACGCGATCTTCCACCAGCTGAACTCCTCCTTCATCACGCCCTTCGACCGCGAGGACATCTACTCCCTCGCGTCCTCCCTCGACGACATCATGGACTTCATGGAGGAGGCCGTCGACCTGGTGGTCCTCTACCAGATCGAGGAGCTGCCCCGCGGGGTCGAGCAGCAGATCGAGGTGCTGGCCCGGGCCGCCGAGCTGACCGCCGAGGCGATGCCGCACCTGCGCACGATGGACAACCTCACCGAGTACTGGATCGAGGTCAACCGCCTGGAGAACCAGGCCGACCAGATCCACCGCAAGCTGCTGGCCCACCTCTTCAACGGCAAGTACGACGCGATCGAGGTGCTCAAGCTCAAGCAGATCGTGGACGTCCTGGAAGAGGCGGCGGACGCCTTCGAGCACGTGGCCAACACCGTGGAGACCATCGCGGTCAAGGAGTCCTGAACCAGGTGGAGACCTTCTCTCTGGTCGTGACCATCGGCGTCGCGCTCTTCTTCACGTACACCAACGGCTTCCACGACTCGGCGAACGCCATCGCCACCTCGGTGTCCACCCGGGCGCTGACCCCGCGGGCCGCGCTGGTCATGGCCGCCGTGATGAACCTCGCCGGCGCCTTCCTCGGCACCGGGGTCGCCGAGACCGTCAGCAAAGGCATCATCGAGACCCCGTCCGGCGACTCGGGGATGGGCATCCTCTTCGCCGGGCTGGTCGGCGCCATCGTCTGGAACCTGGTCACCTGGTACTACGGCCTGCCCTCGTCGAGCACCCACGCGCTCTTCGGCGGCCTGGTCGGCGCGGCGCTCGCAGGCGGCACGGGGGTCATCTGGTCCGGCGTGGTCGACAAGGTCGTCCTGCCGATGTTCCTGTCGCCGGTCATCGGCCTGATCGTCGGCTACCTGTTCATGCTGGCCATCATGTGGATCTTCCGGAAGGCCAACCCCAACAAGGCCAAGCGCGGCTTCCGGATCGCGCAGACCGTGTCGGCGGCGGGCATGGCACTCGGCCACGGACTCCAGGACGCGCAGAAGACCATGGGCGTGGTGGTGCTCGCCCTGACCATCGCCGACGTGCAGAAGCAGGGCGACGGCATCCCGGTCTGGGTGAAGATCGTCTGCGCCCTCATGCTGTCGCTCGGCACGTACGCGGGCGGCTGGCGCATCATGCGGACCCTGGGCCGCAAGATCATCGAACTGGACCCGCCGCAGGGCTTCGCCGCGGAGACCACGGCGGCGTCGATCCTCTACACCACGGCCTACATCTTCAAGGCGCCGATCTCCACGACCCATGTCATCACCTCCGCCATCATGGGCGTCGGTGCGACGAAGCGGCTCAACGCGGTCCGCTGGGGCGTCGCCAAGAACATCGTCGCCGGCTGGTTCATCACCATGCCGGCCGCGGCACTGGTGGCCGCGGCCACCTACGGCGTCGTGCACTTCGCCTTCGCCTGAGCCCCCTTCCGCTCCGTCCCGCGCACGCAACAAGGGCCCGCCCCCCGGAGGGAGCGGGCCCTTCGCCTTGCGGTGGCACCGCCATGCAGCACCGCAGGACGGTTCTCGGGCTTCGGCCGGTCGGCTCAGCCGAAGCGGCCGGAGATGTAGTCCTCGGTCGCCTGGACGGAGGGGTTGGAGAAGATGCGCTCGGTGTCGTCGATCTCGATGAGCTTGCCGGGCTGGCCGACCGCCGACAGGTTGAAGAAGGCGGTGCGGTCCGAGACGCGCGCGGCCTGCTGCATGTTGTGGGTGACGATGACGATGGTGAAGCGCTCCTTGAGCTCACCGATCAGGTCCTCGATGGCGAGGGTGGAGATCGGGTCGAGCGCGGAGCACGGCTCGTCCATCAGCAGCACCTCGGGCTCGACCGCGATGGCGCGGGCGATGCACAGACGCTGCTGCTGACCGCCGGAGAGGCCGGAACCCGGCTTGTTCAGGCGGTCCTTGACCTCGTTCCACAGGTTGGCGCCGCGCAGGGACTTCTCGACGATGGTGTCGAGGTCGCCCTTGCGCTTGACGCCGTTGAGCTTGAGGCCCGCCGCGACGTTGTCGTAGACGGACATCGTCGGGAAGGGGTTCGGGCGCTGGAAGACCATGCCGACCGTGCGGCGCACGGAGACCGGGTCCACGCCCGCGCCGTACAGGTTCTCGTCGTCCAGCAGCACCTTGCCCTCGACGCGGCCACCGGGGGTGACCTCGTGCATGCGGTTCAGGGTGCGCAGGAAGGTGGACTTGCCGCAGCCGGAGGGGCCGATGAAGGCCGTCACCGTGCGCGGCTCGATGTTCATCGAGATGTCGTCGATCGCCTTGAATCCGCCGTAGTAGGCGGAGAGGCCGCTGACGTCGATTCGCTTGGCCATGGTGGTGTTGCTCTCAATCCTTGGAAGTCGCTGATGTAGGCCGCGTCAGCGACCGGTCTTCGGGGCCTTCCAGCGGGCGATGCCGCGGGCCACGATGTTCAGGATCATGATGAAGGCGATCAGCACGAGTGCCGCCGCCCACGCCCGGTCGTAGCTGGGCTCGTTGCCGTTCTGGTACTGCTGGAAGATGTAGAACGGGAGCGAGGCCTGCGGGCCGTTGAACGGGTCGTTGTTGATCAGGTTGTTGCCGAAGACCAACAGGGCGATGGGGGCGCTCTCACCGGCGATACGGGCGACGGCGAGCATGACGCCCGTCGTGATGCCGCCGATCGCGGTGGGGACGACCACCTTCACAATGGTGCGCCACTTCGGCACACCGAGGGCGAGGGACGCCTCGCGCAGCTCGTTCGGGACGAGCTTGAGCATCTCCTCGGTGGACCGGACGACGACGGGCATCATCAGGATGGCGAGCGCCATGGAGCCGGCGAAGCCCGAGGGACCGAAGCCCAGCAGCAGGTTCCAGGTCGAGAGGATGAACAGACCGGCGACGATCGACGGGATACCCGTCATGACGTCGACGAAGAAGGTGACGGCCGTGGCCAGGCGGCCCTTGCCGTACTCCACCAGGTAGATCGCGGTCAGCATGCCGATCGGGGCGGCGATGGCGGTGGCGATGCCGACCTGCTCCAGCGTGCCGATGATGGCGTGGTAGACGCCGCCGCCGGTGCCGATGGTGAGCACGCCGTTCATCGAGTGCGACAGGAAGTCGCCGTTGAGGACCTTGATGCCCTTGCTGATCGTGGTGGCGAGCAGCGAGTAGAGCGGCAGTGCGGCCACGATGAACGCGGCCCAGATCATGCTGGTGGCGACGCGGTCCTTGGCCTGGCGGCGGCCTTCGACCTGCGCGGTGATCGCGTAGGTGCCCGCGACGAACAGCACGACGGCGATCAGGCCCCACTGGATCTTGCTGTCCAGGCCGCCGACGACACCGATGAGGATGCCGAGGACCAGGGCGCCCACGGCGATGGCCGCCGGTGCCCAGCGGGGCAGTCGGCGCTGGGCCAGGGCCCGGCGCGGCACGGAGGAGGCCGGCCGCTTGTCCGTTACTGCGTGGCTCATGCGTTGGCCCCCGAGTATTCCTTGCGCCGGGCGATGATCGCGCGGGCGGCGCCGTTGACCAGCAGGGTGATGACGAAGAGCACGAGACCGGAGGCGATCAGGGCGTCGCGGCCGAACTCGTTGGCCTCGCCGAACTTGGCGACGATGTTCTGGGAGAACGTGCCGCCGACCGGGTCGAGGATGTGCGCCGACAGGATCGGGGAGGCGGACAGCACCGTGGCCACGGCCATGGTCTCGCCGAGCGCGCGGCCGAGGCCGAGCATCGAGGCGCTGATGATGCCGGAGCGCGCGAAGGGCAGCACCGACATCCGGATGGTCTCCCAGCGCGTGGCGCCGAGGGCCAGGGCGGCTTCCTCGTGCATCCGCGGGACCTGGCGGAAGACCTCGCGGCTGACGTTGGTGATGATCGGCAGGATCATGATCGCCAGCAGGATGCCGACGGTGAAGATCGAGCGGGCCGCGCCCTGCGGGTCCTCCTTCTCGAAGATCACCGTCCAGCCGAGGTACTCGCTCAGCCACATGTTCAGCCCGGTCAGGTGCGGCACCAGGAACAGGGCGCCCCACAGGCCGTAGATGATGCTGGGTACGGCGGCGAGCAGGTCGATGATGTACGAGACGGGCGAGGCGAGGCGGCGCGGCGCGTAGTGCGAGATGAACAGCGCGATGCCGACCGCGATCGGGACCGCGATGAGCATCGCGATGATCGAGCTGACGATCGTGCCGTAGGCCAGGACCGCGATGCCGAAGACCGGCGGGGTGGCGCTGGCGTTCCACTCGAAGGTGGTGAGGAAGTTGCCCTGGTCCTTGGAGATCGCGTTGATCGCGCGGATCGTGAGGAAGATCGCGATCGCTGCCATGATCACCAGCAGCAGGATGCCGGAGCCACGGGAGAGGCCCGAGAAGATCTTGTCACCAACGCGCGTGACAGTGCCCCCGGCCTTCTTGGCTGCCGGTGGCGGAGTAGGGGTCTGTGCAGTTATGGCCATCGGTTTTTTCTCCGGTCTGGGTGGGGGATGGCTCCCCCGGCGGCGGTGCACCGGAAGTGCGGACAGGCCCCGCGACCGCGGTCACGGGGCCTGTCCGCGCGGGGATCAGGCGAGGGCGGCCACGGCGGAGCGGACCTTGGTGGCGATCTCGGCGGGCAGCGGCGCGTAGCCGGCGTCCGACAGGATGGCCTGGCCCTCCTCGCTGGCGGTGTAGCCCAGGAAGGACTTCACCAGCGGCAGCGTCTCGGCCTTGTTGCCCTTGTCGCAGGCGATCTCGTAGGTCACCAGGACGATCGGGTAGGCGTTGTCGGCCTTGGTGACGTACGCGTTGCTCATGTCCAGGGACAGGTCGGCACCGGTGCCGACGACCTTCGCCTGCGCGATGCCGGCGGAGGCGTTGGCCGCGCTGGCCTCGACCGGAGCGGAGGCGCCGGTGTTGATCTTGACCGTCTTGATGTCGTTGGCGGTCGCGTAGGAGAGCTCGAAGTAACCGATCGAGCCGTTGACCTGCTTGACCTGGGCGGCGACACCCGAGGACTTGGCGGCGGACTGGCCACCCTTGCCGGCCCACGCCTTGGCGTGGTCGTACGGCCACGCGTCCTTGGCGGCACCGTTGAAGTACTTGGTCAGGTTGTCCGTGGTGCCGGACTCGTCCTGACGGTGGAAGGACTGGATCTTGGTGCTGGGGAGCTTGGCGTCGGGGTTGAGCGCCTTGATCGCCTTGTCGTCCCAGGTGGTGATCTTCGAGTCGAAGATCTTCGCCAGGGTGGGGGCGTCCAGGACCAGGTTGTCCACGCCGGCCAGGTTGTAACCGATGGCGATGGGGCCACCGACCATCGGGATGCTGATGCCCGTGCCGGTCTTGCAGACCTTCTTCGAGCCCTCGATCTCCTCCGGCTTCAGCGGCGAGTCGGAGCCCGCGAAGCTGTCCGTGCCGTTGTTGAAGTCGATGATGCCCTCACCGGAGGAGGACGCCTTGTAGTTGATCTGCGCGCCGTTGCAGGCCTGCATGTAGTTCTTGACCCAGGCGTCCATGGCGTTCTGCTGGGCAGAGGAGCCGGAAGCGAGGAGCTGGCCGCCGTTGTCGGCACACTTGATGCTGCTGGAGGACGACGCCCCGGCGGAGGCGCTGCTGCCGCTGCTGGCCGTGTCGTCGTTGTTGTTGTCCGAGCCGCACGCAGTGAGGACGAGGGCGCCCGAAACCGCGACCGCGCCGACGGCCAGGGCGCGGAGCCCGCTCTTACGCTGAAGCTTCACCTTCGGTGATTCCTTCCTGAAGCCCGCCGGTGGACGGCGAAGCAGAGGTATGGATTTCTGCATCCACCCGGCAGCTGTTCGCTCACCGGTACGGCCGAAATTAGGCAGATCAGATGACACGGCCGAAGGGGCAGGGTGAACGCAAGGTGAACCTCGCATATCAGTGCGGTATGCCCCTGTGACCGGGGACACGTCATAACCCGTCTATTGTCCTTCGGCCGGGTTCCGCAGGAAGGCGTCGACCACCGGGAGATCACGCTCATGAGTGAGGCGGTGACGTGCCGCGACCGGTGGCAGCCAGATCATCCGGTCCACCTCGCGGTTCGCGACGAAGGCACCCGCGCCCGCCTCCGCGGCCCAGTAGCGGACCACCTTGGGGCGCCCGTCCACGGCGTACATCGACGACGGCAGCGGCACCCCGAGCACGCAGTCGAGGCCCGTCTCCTCCTTGACCTCGCGGCGGGCGCCGTCCACCGCCGTCTCGCCGCGCTTGAGCTTGCCCTTGGGGAGCGACCAGTCGTCGTACTTGGGCCGGTGGACGAGCGCGATCTCCAGGCCGCCGTCCACCGGGGAGCGGCGCCACAGGACAGCCCCCGCGGCCAGGATCGGCGTGTCGGCGGTGGCGGTCATGGCGGCGCTCCCTTCGTGTCGCGACGCGGCGCGGACGCGGGTCGTGGCTAACGGCTCCACAGGTGGGCGAAGGCGTAGCGGGCGGCCTCGACCTCCAGGCGCTGGTCGGCGTGGAGGACGCCCAGCGCGTAGGCCGTCGCCGGGGCGATCCGCGGGGTGCGTGCCGCGGCCGTGACGGCCGCCGCCGCGTCCGCGGCCTCGCGGTGCTGCTCCAGCACCCGGGCCGCCGCGGCGAACCGGGCGGTGGGGTCCGTGTCGTCGTACGGCAGGACCTCCTGCGCGTAGCGGCGCAGCCGCAGCAGCACACGGACCCGGTTCCACGGCGCGTCCTGACGCTCGGACACCTGCTCCGTGGCCAGGGCGCCGTAGAGCGCGTCGGCGTTGTACGGGTGCCGGGCGCGGGCCAGCGCGAGATCCGCGGCGGCCTCGTTCAGCCGGGTGTGCGCCTGCTCGGCCAGCAACGGCAGTACGGCCTCGGCGGGTTCGTGCGCCGCGGAGGTCAGCGGCACCTCGGAGGCGAGCAGCGCCACCGCGTCGACCACGGCGTGGAAGCGGGAGGAACCCACCGCCTGGAGGGCCGCGGAGTGCGCGCGGGTCCGGGCCAGGGTGAGCTGCCGCTCCAGCAGGGCGCCGGCGCGGGCGGCGCCCACGGCCAGCGGGCCCGTGCCGGTCCCGCGTTCGGCGGCGGCGGGGGAGGGCGCGGGGGTGCGCCGCCCGGTCGCGGCGCGGGCCGCACCGGCCAGGGCCTCGGTGCCCTCGACGGCGCGTGCCGGGGTCTCGCGGAGGGCTTCCGCGGTGCCGGCGCCGTTCCTGCGGTCGGCGGGGGCCGGCTCGGCCGCGGTCCCGGGGCGGTTCGCGGCGGGGCCCTCGCCCGGCGCCGGGAGCCACAGCCCCAGATCGTCGTCGGCCTGCCCGGCCGCGCCCGCTCCGGCGGCGTCCTCCGCGGAGGCGAGTCGCTGCAGCGCGGTGATCAGCCGGGTCAGGCGCGCCGCGTACTGGTGCTCGCGGCCCAGGGTGCCCGACAGCCAGCCGAGTTCGGCCCGCAGCGGCTCCGCCCAGGCCGGGTCGGTCAGCGACCCGTACGTGTGCAGCGCACCGGCGATGCGGCGCGCGGAGCGGCGCATGAGCCGGCCAGCCTCGGCGCTGTCGTCCTGAGGGCGGCCGGGCTCGCCCTCGCGTGCGGTCAGGGCGCGCAGGAAGCCGGTGGCCTGGTCGCGCAAGTACTGTTCGAGCACGGTGCCGGCGTCACGGCCGGGGAGCCCGTCGGCGGTGAGGCCGACGGGCGTCTCTGCCGCCGTGTCAGGGTGTCGCTGGGCCACGCCGGCGCCTCCGCGCGTCGATGAGCATCTCCTGGATATGGGGCAGCGGACGCCCTTCGGCGTCGGTGCTGTGCCGGGTCCACTCCCCGTCGGGGCCGAGCCACCAGGACGAGGTCTCGTCCGATGTGCCGGTCTCCAGCAAGCGGTTCAGGGAGGCGCAGTGCGCGGCGTCGGAGACCCGGACCAGCGCCTCGATCCGGCGGTCGAGGTTGCGGTGCATCATGTCGGCGCTGCCGAGCCACACCTGCGGGTCGCCGCCGTTGGCGAAGATGAAGACCCGGGAGTGTTCGAGGAAGCGGCCGAGCACGCTGCGCACGCGGATGTTCTCCGACAGGCCCGGGACGCCGGGGCGCACCGCACAGATGCCGCGCACCCAGATGTCGACGGGCACGCCCGCCATGGAGGCCTGGTAGAGGGCGTCGATGACCGCCTCGTCGACGATCGAGTTGACCTTGATGCGGATGTAGGCCGGGCGGCCCTCGCGGTGCTTGGCGATCTCGCCGAGGATGCGCTCTATCAACCCGTCGCGCAGGCTGCGCGGCGCCACCAGCAGCCGGTTGTAGGACTCGCGGCGCGAGTAGCCGGACAGCCGGTTGAACAGGTGGGAGAGGTCCGCGCCGACCTGCGGGTCCGCGGTGAGCAGGCCCAGGTCCTCGTAGAGCCGCGCCGTCTTGGGGTGGTAGTTGCCCGTGCCGACGTGGCTGTAGCGCCGCAGGTTCTCGCCCTCCTGGCGGACCACCAGCGACAGCTTGCAGTGCGTCTTCAGTCCGACCAGGCCGTAGACGACATGGCACCCGGCCTCTTCCAGCTTGCGGGCCCACTTGATGTTGGCCTGCTCGTCGAAGCGCGCCTTGATCTCGACGAGCACCAGCACCTGCTTGCCGGCCTCGGCGGCGTCGATCAGGGCGTCCACGATCGGCGAGTCGCCGGAGGTGCGGTAGAGCGTCTGCTTGATCGCCAGTACGTCGGGGTCCTGGGCGGCCTGCTCCAGGAAGCGCTGCACGGAGGTGGAGAAGGAGTTGTACGGGTGGTGGAGCAGCACGTCGCGCTCGCGCAGTGCCGCGAAGACGTCGGTGGCGTGCGCGGACTCGACCTCCGCCAGGTCCGGGTGGGTGCCGCCGACGAACTTCGGGTACTTCAGCTCCGGCCGGTCCTGGCCCGCGACGGCGAACAGCCCGGTCAGGTCGAGCGGGCCGGGCAGCGGGTAGACCTCCGCATCCGCGATGTTCAGCTCCTGGACCAGGGTGTCCAGCGCCTTGGTGGAGATCGACTCCTCGACCTCCAGGCGGACCGGCGGGCCGAAGCGGCGGCGCAGCAGTTCCTTCTCCAGGGCCTGGAGGAGGTTCTCGGTGTCGTCCTCCTCCACCTCCAGGTCCTCGTTCCGGGTCACCCGGAACATGTGGTGGTCGAGCACCTCCATGCCCGGGAACAGCTCTTCCAGATGCGCGGCGATGACGTCCTCGAGCGGGACGAAGCGCTGCGGGCCGGCCTCCAGGAAGCGGGACAGGATCGGCGGGACCTTGACACGGGCGAAGTGGTCGTGGCCGGACACCGGGTTCCGCACGGTGACGGCCAGGTTCAGGGACAGGCCGGAGATGTACGGGAACGGGTGCGCCGGGTCGACGGCCAGCGGGGTCAGCACCGGGAAGATCTTGTTGCGGAAGAGCGTGAACAGCCGCGCCTGCTCCTGCTCGGTGAGGTCGCTCCACCGGATGATGTGGATGTCCTCCGCGGCCAGTTGCGGGGCCACCTCGTTCTGGAAGCAGGCGGCGTGCCGGGCCATGAGCTCACGGGAGCGGGTCAGGATGTTGTCCAGCACCCGGCTGGGCGACAGGCCGGAGGACGAGCGCTGGGCCACTCCGGTGGTGATGCGGCGCTTCAGGCCGGCGACCCGGACCATGAAGAACTCGTCCAGGTTGCTCGCGAAGATCGCGAGGAAGTTGGCGCGCTCCAGCAGCGGCGTCGCGGGGTCCTCGGCGAGCTCCAGCACGCGCTCGTTGAAGGCCAGCCAGCTCTGCTCGCGGTCCAGGAAGCGGTCCGCGGGAAGCTCGGGGTGCTCCGGCGCGGCCTTCTCCAGGACGGTCCCCACCCCGGCGGCCCTGCCGCCCTCGTCGGACGTCCGCTGCCGGGCGTCCATGCGGGTGATCTCGGGGTGCAGCGGCGGCACCACGTGCGGCCGGCCGTACGCGGGAGAGGCGTCGGACTCGGAGGACGCGTGAGCGGCGCTCTCGGAACCGGACCGGTCGGTCCCCGCGTTGGTGGGGTGTTTCATCGAGGCCATGGATGCGAGCCCTCCTCCGGTTCCGGCACGTCGTTCACGTGGACGGCGGCGCACGGAACCCGACCGCCGGCCATGCCCCCATTGTCCCCGGACCTGGCGCATACCGGCAGGTCGGGGAGGGTACGGGAGCGTGCGGCGGGCGGCTGCATTCAGTGATGCTTGCAAGCGAGTCTGAATCACCGGTAACGGTCAGGTGGCGGTAAGGGAAGCGCCGTCCGTACCGGCCGTGACCGGGTCATCGTTCCCGAGGGGTGCCCGGGGGCCCGGCGGGGAGCCGGACCGCCGCCCCTCCCGTCCCGCCGGCACGGGGCGGAGGCCCGCCCCTTCGCCCCGCTTTGTCCTCCGCCCGTTCAGCTCTCCGTGCGGTACATCAGGTCGACCTCGTGGGTGGTGAAGCCGAGGCGCTCGTAGACGGCGACGGCGGGCGCGTTGTCGGCGTCCACGTAGAGCATCGCGGTGGGCAGCGCGCGGTCCCGCGCGAGGTGGCGGAGCCCGATCAGGGTGAGGGCGCGGCCGAGGCCCCCGCCCTGCTCGTCGGGGTGGATGCCGAGGACGTAGACCTCGCCCAGGCCCTGCTGGGCGTGGACCTTGGTCCAGTGGAAGCCGGCGAGCCGGTCGCCGCGGAAGGCCAGGAAGAAACCGGCGGGGTCGAACCAGGGCTCGGCCTTGCGGTCGTCGAGGTCGCGCTGGGTCAGGCTGCCCTGTTCGGGGTGGTGGGCGAAGGCCGCGGCGTTGACCGCGAGCCACGCGGCGTCGTCCTGGCCGGGGACGAAGGGGCGCACCGTGACGCCCTCCGGCAGCACCGGCTCGGCCAGCGGCGGGCCGTCCGCGCCCTCCGCGGCGCCGTCCAGCGGGCGGCGCATCTGGCGCAGCTCGCGGAAGAGGGAGAGGCCGAGCAGCCCGGCCAGGTGCCGCGCGGCGGGGTGGCCGCCGTGCGCCCACACCCGCAGCCGCTTGCCGGAGGCGGCGAGCAGCGCGTGCCCGAGGGCGCGGCCGTGGCCGCGGAGCCGGTGGTCGGGGTGGATGACCATCTCGGCGGCGGGGGCCTCGACGGGGTCGGTGTCCTCCAACTGCGCGTAGCCGACCAGGGTGCCGTCGGCCTCGACCAGCAGGTGGCGGACGCCCTCGCGGGCACCGCCGCGCAGATGGATGCGGCCCTGCTCGGAGACCGCGGCCTGGCCGTCGGACTCCGTCGCGTCCTCGATCAGCGCCAGTACCGCGTCGGCCGTCTGCGGTGTCAACTCGGTCACCGTGTCGATCCGGCGGGGGCCCACCGCGGTCTGCTGCGCTGCTGCGTCGGTCATGGAACTGAGCTTACGACCGCTCGCCGCCGCGGGGACTCCACCGGGACGACCATCGCCGCGCCGCACGCCACGGCCGCGGCGGCGGCCAGGGCGGGCCAGTAGCCGGTGGCGGAGATCACGGCCGCGCTGAGCGGCGGGACGACGGCGGCGGTGAGGTTCTGGCCGGTGTTGTGGACGCCGAGGGCGCGGCCCGACCAGGCCGGTCCGGCGCGTTCCGCGGTGGCGGTGAAGGACAGGCCGTTGGTGCTGGCCGTGATGCCGACCGCCAGCACCAGCGCGACGGCGGTCAGGGGCGAGGGGAAGGCCGCGGTGAACGCGGCGGCGGCGACCACGGCCGCGGTGACCACGGCCAGTTGCCGCATCGGGCGCAGCCGGCTGCCGGCCCGGTCCGACCAGCGGCCCGCGGCGATGCGGGTGGCCGCGCCCAGCACCTGCGCCGCGGCTATCAGCCGGCCCGCGTCCACCGCGGACCAGCCGCGGGTGTCGACGAGCAGGACGAGCGCGAACGCGCCCGCCGTGAACTGCGGTACGACCAGCAGGGCGCCGGCGCCGTGGATCCGCCACAGCACTGATGAGCCGCGGTAGGGGTTGGCGGCGGGTTCCGCCGCCGTGCCGGTCCCCTCGGGGCGCGCCGGGTCGGCGGCCAGGACGGCGACGGCCGCGGCGATGAGCGCGCACACCGCGGCCAGGAAGCCGAAGGCGCCGCCGATGCCGTGCGCGGCGGCGAGGGGCGGCATGGTCAGCGCGGCCACGCCCATGCCGAGCGGGGTGGAGGTCTGCCGGATGCCCATGGCCAGGCCGCGTTCCCCGGCGGTGAACCAGCCCATGACCAGGCGCCCGCTCGCGGAGTACACCGAGGCGGCCGCCGCTCCGGCGAGGACGAGCAGCGCCCCGAGCGCGACGGTGCCCCCGCCGGCGGCCGTCACGGCGCAGGTGACTGCCAGCAGCACGCCGGCACCGCCCAGTCCGGTGGCGATGACGACCCGCTCGCCGTGGCGGTCGGCGAGCGCTCCCCAGGCGACGAGGGCGGCCACCAGGCCTACGGTGGGACAGGCGATGAGCAGGCCGACGCGGGGCAGCGACAGATGCCCGGAGTCGCGCAGCGCGGCGGCCAGATAGGGGATTCCGTAGACGAAAGCGCAGGCGGCGGTCTGTGCCGCGGTGCCCAGGGCCAGCATCAGCCAGCGGCGGCGCATGGCGTGCACCTCCTCGGTCGGTGGTGCGCGCAACTATGCTCTTCGACTGAATGGTGAGACAGATGCTTTCGACATGTGAGACGACGTTGCCTGCCGCGCGGCATGTCCCGGACAGTGGCAATCTCCTCGTAACCGCAAAGCCACTGACAACTACGCGCGTTGACCCTAGGCTGCGGCAGGTTCCCCCCTCTCTTTACCTTTCGCTTACGTCTAAGGGGACTCACCCATGTCTGCGAACCATCCCCGGCGCTTCGCCGCCCGCAAGGCAGCAGCCGCGGCCACGGGCCTGGCGGCGATCGGCGCGCTCGCCATCGCGATGCCGTCGGCCCAGGCCCACGAATCCCGGCACAGTGCGGAGCGCGACCGCACCGTGGACCTCCAGATGCTGGCCATCAACGACTTCCACGGCAACCTGGAGCCCCCGGCCGGCTCCTCCGGCCGGGTCACCGAACTCCAGGCGGACGGCACCACCAAGACCATCGACGCCGGAGGCGTGGAGTACCTGGCCTCCAGCCTGCGCAGCGCCCGAGTGGGCCACAAGCGCACCGTGACCGTCGCGGCCGGTGACATCGTCGGCGCCAGCCCGCTGCTGTCGGGCCTGTTCCACGACGAGCCGACCGTCGAGGCCATGAACAAGCTGGGCCTGGACGTCACGGGCGTGGGCAACCACGAGTTCGACGAGGGCAAGGACGAGCTGCTCCGCCTGCAGAAGGGCGGCTGCCACCCGAAGGACGGCTGCTACGAGAAGGGCCGCAAGTTCAAGGGCGCCGACTACCCGATCCTGTCGGCGAACGTCGTCAACGAGAAGACCGGCAAGCCGCTGCTCGCGCCGTACACCATCGAGCACATCAAGGGCATCAAGGTCGGCTTCATCGGCGTCACCCTGGAGAGCACGCCGGACATCGTCACCGCCGAGGGCGTCAAGGGCCTGAAGTTCCTCGACGAGGTCGAGACGATCAACAAGTACTCCAAGGAGCTCAAGTCCAAGGGCGTCAACGCGATCGTCGCCCTGGTGCACGAGGGCGGCTTCCCGTCCTCCGGCTCCTACAACTACGACTGCGACGCGGGCGGTGACGGCAAGGGCCTGTCCGGGCCGATCGTCGACATCGCCAGGAACACCTCGGCCGACGTCGACGCGCTGATCACGGGGCACACCCACAACGCGTACGTGTGCACCATCCCCGACCCCAAGGGCAACGACCGCCTGGTCACCAGCGCCGCCTCCTTCGGCCGGCTCTACACCGAGCTGAACATGAAGTTCGACAAGCGCACGGACGACATCGTCCGCGCCTCCGTCGTCGGTTCCAACCACGTCGTGAACCGCACCCAGAACAAGGCCGCGGACCTGACCCAGCTCGTCAGCCACTGGCAGACGCTGGCCGCCCCGGTCGCCAACCGGACCGTCGGCTGGATCTCCCAGGACATCACCCGCAACGGCAGCGAGTCGCCGCTCGGCGACCTCATCGCCGACGCGCAGCTGGCCTACGGCAGGACCCTGGACCCCGGCACCGACCTGGCCCTGATGAACCCCGGCGGCATCCGCACCGACCTGGTCCACAAGGCCTCCGGCTCCGAGGGCGACGGCGTGGTCACCTACGCCGAGGGCTTCGCCGTCCAGCCGTTCAGCAACACGGTCAACCTGAAGGACCTCACCGGCGCCCAGCTGATCACCGTGCTGCAGCAGCAGGTGAGCGGCACCAACGCCGCCGCGCCGAAGATCCTGCAGATCTCCGCCGGCCTCACCTACACGCTGGACCTCACCAAGACCGGCGCCGACCGCGTCGTGGCCGGCTCGGTCAAGCTGGGCGGCGTCCCGATCGACCCGGCGGCCACCTACCGCGTCGCGATGAACAACTTCCTCGCGGGCGGCGGTGACGGCTTCGGCGAGCTGGCGAACGGCACGAACCAGGTCGTCGGCGGCGACGACCTGGCGGCCCTGAACGCCTACCTGACCGCCAACTCCACGGCCTCCGCGCCGCTGGCGGCCCCGGCGGCGAACCGGATCACGATCGTCCAGTAACCGGCACCGCACCGCAGCCGGTTCCCGCGAAGGGGCGGCCGTCCACCGGACGGCCGCCCCTTCTTGCGGGTGACACCGGGCCGGGCCCGGACCGCGCCGGAGGACCGGCATCCCGGCCCTGGCGCGTCGCGCGACGCCGACCCCGGTGGCCCGGGGACCGGCACATCTCCATAACCTGTGCGCATGACGACGACGGAGCGACGGCGGTTCAGGTCGGGGACGGTG
The DNA here is from genome assembly GCF_044751205.1 of Streptomyces sp. NPDC088732. Taxonomy (NCBI): domain Bacteria; kingdom Bacillati; phylum Actinomycetota; class Actinomycetes; order Kitasatosporales; family Streptomycetaceae; genus Streptomyces; species Streptomyces sp. NPDC088732. The sequence goes on along the minus strand of NZ_JBIVLI010000019.1, from coordinate 167,846 downwards.
ATCCTCGGCGGCATGGGCGTGCTCGCCGCGGCACTGGCCGCCTGCGGCTCGGAGCCCGACAAGCGCTGCGTGGACCCGAACACGTACAAGACCCTGCCGGCGTCGCAGTGCCAGGAGGGCGGCAGCGGGCACTACTACTACGGCGGCAGCGTCCGCGGCGGCAAGGCGCGGGGCGGCAGCTTCGACGAGTCGTCCGTGAAGACCGGCGGCTTCGGCGGCCACGGCTCCGGCCACGGCTCCGGCGGCGGCTGATGCGCCGCCGCACCGCCGAACCCCGGCCCGGCTGGCAGCGGATCGTGGAGGACCAGGGCGTCGTCTACCCGCTGACCCGGCACCCGGACGGGACGCTCCGGCCCTACTGGGACGAGAGCGCCTACTACGAGTTCTCGCTGCCCGAGGTCGAGGAACTGGAGGCGGCCGTCGCGGAACTGCACGCCATGTGCCTGGCCGCCGCCGCGCACATCGTCGAGCGGGACCGCTTCGCCGACCTCGGCATCCACGACCCCCGGCTGGCCGCCCGGATCGCCGAGTCCTGGCACCGCAGGAGCGAACTGCCCAGCCTCTACGGGCGCTTCGACCTGCGCCACGACGGCGCCGGAGGCCCGGCCAAGCTGCTGGAGTACAACGCCGACACCCCCACCTCGCTGGTGGAGGCGGCCAGCGCGCAGTGGTTCTGGATGGAGGACCTGTTCCCCGGCGCCGACCAGTGGAACTCCCTGCACGAACGGCTGGTCGCCGCGTGGAAGCGGCAGGCCCCGCTGCTGCCGCCCGGGCCCGTGCACTTCGCGCACTCCGAGGGCGACGAGCTGGGCGAGGACCTGATGACGGTGGCCTACCTGCGCGAGACCGCCGAGCAGGCGGGGCTGGAGACCCGCGCCCTGTCGGTGGAGGCGATCGGCTGGGACGGGCTGTCGCGGCGCTTCGTCGACGACCGGCTCGCGTTCATCCGCAGCTGCTTCAAGCTCTACCCCTGGGAGTGGCTGGCCGACGACCCGTTCGGCGGCCATGTCCTGGACACCCTCGACAACGGCGGCGGCACCGGCAGCACCTGCTGGATCGAGCCCGCCTGGAAGATGCTGCTGTCCAACAAGGCGCTGCTGGCCGTGTTGTGGGAGCTCTACCCCGGCCACCCCAACCTGCTCGCCGCGCACCTCGACGGCCCGCGCGACATGGCCGCCACGACCGGCTGGGTCGCCAAGCCGCTGCTGGGCCGCGAGGGCGCCGGCGTCACCGTGCACGGCGCCGGGGAGCCCGCGGCCGTACGGGACGACGAGCCCTGCTGCTACCAGGAACTGGCCCCGCTGCCCGTCTTCGACGGCAACCATGTCGTGCTGGGCGCCTGGGTCGTGGACGGCGAGCCCGCCGGGCTCGGCATCCGCGAGTCGGCGGGCCCGGTCACGGACGAGTACGCCCGCTTCGTGCCGCATGTCATCAACTGACGGGGACGCTGTGACGGTGGGCGGAGCACCCCGCGCCGACGTGTGGCTGCTGCTCGGGCACGGCGTCGAGGAGAGCCCGGTGGCCGCGCGGCTGCGGGCCGCCCTCGCCGAGGAGTTCGGCCCGCGCTGCGCCGTCGTCCGCACCGCCGACCTGCTGCTCGGCGTCCGTACCGGCCGGCTGACGCTGCACGCCCTCGACGGCACGCCCGTCGCGGCCCCCCGGGTCGTCCTGGCCCGCATGATGTCCCCGGGCCTGGGCGCCGACCGCGAGATCACGCTGCTGCGCCACCTGGAGGCCCTGGGCGCGGTCCTGGTCAACCCCATCGATGCCGTCATGGCCTGCGTCAACAAGGTCTGGCAGCTCCAGCAACTCGCCCTCGCCGGGCTGCCGGTGCCGGACACGCTCAGCTACGCCGACGCCCCGCTGGACGCGGTGCTCGACGCCCCGGGCATGGTGCCGGAACCGTGCGTGGTCAAGGCGGTGCGCGGGCACCGCGGACGGCGGGTCTTCCTTGCCCCGGACACCGCGATGCTGCGGGACGTCCAGGGCAGCCTGCGCCACGAGACGCCGTACCTCTTCCAGGAGTACGTCGCCCACTCGCACGGCCGCGACCTGCGCGTGGTGGTCGTCGACGGGCGGGCCGTGGCCGCCCAGACCCGTACCGGCGACGGCACCGGTCTCACGTCCAACCTCGCCCGGGGCGGCACCGCGACGCAAGTCCTCGGCCGCCATCCCCGGGCCGAGGCGCTGGCCGTGCGCGCCGCCGAGGTGCTCGGGCTCGCCGTCGCCGGGGTCGACCTGCTCTTCCTGCCGGACGGGGACTTCGTGCTGTGCGAGGTGAACGCCAACGTGGGCTGGACGGAGGCGATGGCGGAGGTGGCGCCGGCCGTCACCGCCGCCTGCGCCGCGCGGCTGGCGCACGGGACGCCGAGCACAGGGTGACGCCCCGGCGGTGGGTACGGGATTTTCTGTCCACCCCTCCCGCGGCGGGTGGTTACCACCGGAAACACTTTCCTCGGCAGTAACTTGTGGCGCACCATGGGCACCCCCGTCACTCCAGGCCCATCAATGCGTCCGGGTGGTCATCCGTGTCCCAACCGCACAAGGCGCCCGTCTACGACGAGTTGTCCGACGCCGCGCTCACCGAGCGCGTGCGGGCCGGCGCGCCGACCGCCTACCCGGCGACCGAGGAACTGCGCCGCCGCCACCTCCCCGCCGTCCTGCACTACGCCAGGCTGTGCGCACGCGACGAGGAGTCGGCCGGCCAACTGGCGGCCCAGGCCTTCGCGTCGGCCTGGCAGGAGGTGCACCGCGGGGTCGACCCGCGCGGCGCGTGGCGGCACCGGCTGCTCATGCTCGTCCACCAGGCGGGCGCGGTCTGGGCCGCGGGCAGCCGGCGGGTCCGGCTGGACCGGGACTACGCGGCCTTCATCGACGTGATCCGCACCCGCGACAGCAAGACGGCCGCCCCGCCCGGCCTGCCCGGCGTCCCCGTCCACCCGCGGCACCGGCTGGCCGAGGGCTCCGCGCTGTTCGGCGCCTTCGCCGCGCTGCGGCAGAGCACGCAGGGCATCCTCTGGCACACCGTCGTCGAGCGGACGCCGGAGGCCGACGCGGCGCTGTGGACCGGGGAGCGCCGCTCCGAACTGGCCGACCTCGGGGTCCGGGCGCTGGACGCCTACCGCGAGTCCTACCTGCGCACCTACCTGGAGCGCGCCGAGGACCCCGCGTGCCGCGGCTACGGCCGCATCCTGGACGCCGCCGCCCGCCGCGACGACGCGCGGCAGAACGAGGACCTGGAGCGGCACCTCGCCGGGTGCGCCGACTGCGCCAAGGCCCTGGAGTTCCTCATCGTGCTGGAGCGCGAACCGCGGCCGCTGCTCGGCACGGCCCTGGTCGCCTGGGCGGGACCCGCCTACCTCGCTGCGCTCGCCGCGCCCGCGCCGCCCTCCGCCCCGCCGGCCGCGCCCGCGCCGCTCTCCCGCCGCAAGCCGCGCCCGGGCCCCCTCACCGTGCTGGTCCGCCTCGTGCGGCCGGGACGGGCCTCCCGCCGCAAGCCGCGGCCGGGCCCGCTGACCCGGCTGACGCGCTTCGCCCGGTCGCCGCGGCCCGCCCGGCTCGAACTGCTCCGCGCCCACTACCCGGCGGCGCTCATCACGCTCCTGCTGGCCGGCGCCGCCGTCGCGGCCGTCACCGGCCTGGTGTACGCCGCGGGCGACGACACCCAGGCGGGCGGCCGGGCCCTTGTGCCGCCGTCGGCGTTCCCGTCGGCCTCGGTCACCGTGACGCAGACCGCGACGGCCACGGCCACGGCGACCACCACCGCAACGGTCACCGGCCCGCCCGCCACCGCGCCCTCGGCGCCGGGGACACCGAGCGGCGCCGCGACCCACCGCATCCCGGCGGCGCACACCTCGGCGCCCCCGCCGAAACCGCCCGGCAGCACCTTCGCCCAGGTGGTGAACGCCGACTCCGGCCTGTGCCTGGACGTGCGCGACGAGGACTTCTCCAACGGCTCGGACGTCATCCTCGCCGGCTGCGACCCCGATTCCGCCACCCAGCGGTGGCGCGTGGAGTCCCAGGGCATGCTGCGCAACGCCGGCGACGGCGACTACTGCCTCGACTCCCGCGGCGACACCGACCGCGGTCTCGGCGTCTGGCGCTGCTCGTCCGCCGACGGCCGGCACGCCGAGAACCTGTTCTTCCTCGTCGACAGCCTCGGCCGCATCCGCCCGCAGATCGACCTCGGGGTCGCCGCGGCCCCCGACGGGGGCACGCCGGGCGCCACGCTCTCGTTCACACCGGTGAGCGCCGCCACCGACCAGCGCTGGCAGGCCGGTTAGCCGGGACGTGCCGGTGAGGACCGGTCAGGTCCCGTCGTCCGCCGGAGGGATCGGCCCGCCCGGGAGGTAGACCACCGCCGTGGTGCCGCCGCCGCTCGCGGACCGGAGGCGAACGGTGCCGTCCGACTGCTCCACGGTGCGGGCCACGATGGACAGGCCGAGTCCCGAGCCCGGGAGGCTGCGCGCGGACGTGGAGCGCCAGAAGCGCTCGAAGACGTGCGGCAGGTCCTCGGGCGGCACGCCGGGGCCGTGGTCGCGGACGGTCAGCTCACCGCCGTGCAGGGCCACTTCGACCGTCCCGGCCGGCGGGCTGAACTTCACCGCGTTGTCGAGCAGGTTGATCACGGCCCGCTCCAGGGCGCCGGGCTCCGCCCGTACGTACCACGGCGCCAGTTCCGCCGTGATCTTCAGGTCCGGGCCGGTGCGCAGCCGGGCCCGCTCCAAGGCGGCCTCCACCTCCTCGTGGAACGCCACCGTCTGCAGCGGCCCGCCGCCCTGCACGGCCTGCGGGCGGGACAGCTCCTGGAGGTCCCCGATGAGCGCCGCCAGCTCGCCCATCTGGGCCTTCACCGAGCTCAGCAGCTCCCGCCGGTCCTGCGGCGGCAGCGCCCTGCCGGTCATCTCGCTGCGTTCCAGCAGCTCGATGTTGGTGCGCAGCGAGGTCAGCGGGGTGCGCAGCTCGTGGCCGGCGTCGGCGATCAGCTGCTGCTGCAGCTCCTGGGAGGAGGACAGTGCCGCGGTCATCGCGTTGAAGGAGGCCGACAGGCGCGCGATCTCGTCGTCGCCGTGCACGGGGATGCGGACGCTCAGGTCCTCGGTGCGCGCGATGTGCTCGACGGTGCGGGTGAGCCGGTCCACCGGCTTCAGTCCCGCACGGGCGACCGCGAGGCCGGCGACACTGGCGCCGATCACCCCCAGGCCGCCGACGGCCAGCAGCACCAGACCCAGGGTGTTGAGCGACTCGTTCACCTCGCTCAGCGGCCGGGCCACCGTGTACGCCCCGTCGGTGTTGAGCAGTGGCAGCGTCACGGCGCGGTACTGGTTGCCGTCGGAGCCGGTCACCGTGTGCAGGGCCTCCCGCAGCGTCCCCTTGGCCACATCGGTGTCCGCGCCGGTGACGTGCAGCGACTGGGAGCCCTGGATCACGCAGCTGGCGCCGGTCCGCGAGACGACCTGGACGGTGGAGTTGAACGGGTTGGGCGCCTGGTCGGCGGAGGCGGGCGGCTCGGTCGTGCACCGTCCCGCGCGCAGCTGGTCGACGACGCGCTGCGGGGGCATCCGGTTGTCGCGCAGCGAGTTGTCCAGCGAGTTCATGAGGGTCCCGCGGACGAAGAACCAGCACAGCAGCGCGCTGGCGGTGACCGCCGCCGCGACCGCCACCGCCGTCAGGATCGCCAGCCGCGACCGCAGCGGCAGGGAGCGGAAGCGCACCACGTGGCGCATCAGCCCTTGCCCTCCGCGTTGCGCAGTACGTAGCCCACGCCCCGGACGGTGTGGACGAGCCGGGGGAGGCCGCCGGCCTCGGTCTTGCGGCGCAGGTACATGACGTACACGTCCAGGGAGTTGGAGCTCGGCTCGAAGTCGAAGCCCCACACGGCCTTGAGGATCTGCTCCCGGGTGAGCACCTGGCGCGGGTGCGCGAGGAACATCTCCAGCAGCGTGTACTCGGTGCGGGTCAGCTCCACCGGCTGCCCGGCCCGGGTGACCTCGCGGGTGGCGGTGTCCATGCGCAGGTCCCCGAAGGTCAGCCCGCTCTCCTCGGCGCCGCTGCCGCCGGCCGGGCCGGAGGCGTACGAGCTCCGCCGCAGCAGCGCCCGCAGGCGGGCGAGGAGTTCGTCGAGCTCGAAGGGCTTGACGAGGTAGTCGTCGGCCCCGGCGTCGAGGCCGGTGACGCGGTCGCCGACCGTGTCGCGGGCGGTGAGCATGAGGATCGGGGTGGTGGTGCCGGTGGACCGCAGGCGGCGTGCGGTGGTGAGGCCGTCCATCCGCGGCATCAGCACGTCCAGGACGATGGCGTCCGGCCGGCAGAGGTCCACCTGGTCGAGTGCCGCCAGGCCGTCCTCGGCGAGTGCGGTCTCGTAGCCCTCGAAGGCGAGGCTCCGCTTCAGCGCCTCACGGACCGCGGGTTCGTCGTCCACGATCAGGATGCGGGCCGGGGCCTCGCCGTTCTCGCCGGGGCTCATGCGTCTTCCACCTCGTGCAGGGAGTGGTCCGGACCGGGGTCCGGGGTGCGGTGCCTGTGGTGCGGGTGCTCGTGCGGTGCTGCCGCCTTCTTGTGCCTTTCCTAGCCTTGCACGAGGGCCAGACGGTGCGCGGCACGCGAGCGGCGTGCGTACCGGCGGGCGTACCGGCGGTTGGCGGCGATCTCGGGCTCCCGCGGCGCCGGGGCCGGGAAGTGGATCAGCGCGAGGTCCGCGGGACCGGCGGGGATGCCGGCGGGGTGCAGGGCGGTGCTGAGGATGACGTTCATGACGGTCCGTCCCTTCGGGAGGGAGCGGTCAGCTGTCGCTGCCGCCGTTGCGCAGGGTGTCGAGGTCGGCCTTGACGGTGTTGACGGGGATCGCGAACCCGAGGCCGATGCTGCCGGCCGTGCTGTCGCCGGCGGAGGACGAACTGGACGAGTACATCGCCGAGTTGATGCCGATGATCTCGCCGTTCATGTTGATCAGGGCGCCACCGGAGTTGCCGGGGTTCAGCGAGGCGTCGGTCTGGATCGCCTTGTACGTGGTGGTGGACGAGCCGACGTCGCCGTTGTACCGGCCGCCGCCGAACTCGAACGGCCACCGGCTGTCGCCGTTGTCGTTGCCGCTGCCGAAACCGCGGCCCTGCCGCTGGCTCTGCCCCTGGCCCTCGTCGGCGGCGACCGTGACATCGCGGTCCAGCGCGGAGACGATGCCGCTGGTGACCGTGCCGGTCAGGCCCTCGGGGGAACCGATGGCCACGACCTCGTCGCCCACCGCGACCTGGCGGGAGTCGCCCAGCGTCGCCGGGGTCAGACCGCTGACGTCCTCGGCCTCGAGCAGGGCCAGGTCCTTGGAGCTGTCGGTGCCGACCACCTTCGCGGTGGCGGACTTCCCGGAACTGAAGGTGACCTTGACGGCGTCCGCGCCCGAGATGACGTGGTTGTTGGTGACGATCTCGCCGCCGCTGGTGACGATCACACCCGAGCCGGTCGACTCACCGGAGCCCGAGGTGGCGCTGACCTCCACGATGCTGGGGCTCACGGCCGCGGCGACGGAGGCGACGCTGCTGGTGCCCGTCGCGCTCGTGCCGATCACACGGGTCGAGGTGGTCGCGGTCTGCGAGGCGGTCGCGTTCCCGATCAGGGCCGCGGTGCCGCCGCCGACCAGCGCCGAGACCAGCGCCACGGTGGCGACCAGCGGTACCGTCCGCCGGGGCCGCCGGGCCGCGGGCCCGGCCGGGGCGGGAGCACCGTAGGGGTGCGTCCCGAACGCGGACACCTGCGGCTCGTAGGGCGGGGGCGGGGGGAAGGCCGCGGGACCGTTCCGGTGCTCGTCTGCGCCACTGTCGGGCGAGGAGTTCTCGTTCATGACAACGACTGTGCGCCCTGAAGATGAGAGCTCCCTGAGCGTGCCCTGAGAACCGGGGCAGAGTTCCGTATGCCCGATATAAGAAAGGAACGCGCAGGTCAGCGCGGTGCGCCCGGACGGGCCGGGCCGCGCCCCCGCGGACCTGCGGGAACGCGGTGAACGCGTCCTAGTGGCAGCCGCAGCTGCGCCGCACCACCAGTCGGGACGGGAACTGCCGCAGCCGCTCGCGCCGCGAACCGGCGACCCGCAGCCCGTCGTCCAGCACCAGGTCCACCGCCGCGCGCGCCATCGCCTCGCGGTCCGAGGCGACCGTGGTCAGCGGCGGATCGGTCAGACCCGCCTCCTTGACGTCGTCGAACCCGGCCACGGCCAGCTCTCCGGGCACGTCGATCCGCAGCTCGCGCGCGGCCCGCAGCAGCCCGATGGCCTGGTCGTCCGTCGCGCAGATGATGGCCGTCGGGCGGCCGGGCCGGGCCAGCAGCTCCAGGCCGACCTTGTAGGCGTCGTAGCGGTTGTACGGGGCGGAGAACAGTCGGCCCTCGACGCTCCGCCCGGCCTCCTGCATCGCGCGCCGCCAGCCCTCGACGTGGTCGGTGACGGGGTCGCCGGACTTCGGGGTGATCTCGGTGCCGCCGAGGCAGGCGACGTACTCGTGCCCGTGCTCCAGCAGGTGCCGGGTCGCCAGCTGCGCGCCGCCGACGTCGTCCGTGACGACCGCGACGTCGTCGATCGCCTCCGGCCGGCGGTGGAGCAGCACGACCTTCGCGTCCCAGGCGTCTATCTCGATGGCGGCGTGCTCGCTCGGACCCTGCGAGATGAGGATCAGCCCGGACACCCGCATGCCGAGGAAGGCCCGCAGGTAGTGGACCTCGCGCTCGTCGAGGTAGTCGGAGTTGCCGACCAGCACCATCTTGCCGCGCTCGGCCGCCGCGCGTTCCACGGCGTGCGCCATCTCCGCGAAGAAGGGCTGCCGCGCGTCCGGCACGATGAGCCCTATCAGGTCGGTCCGGCGGCTGGCCATCGCCTGGGCCACCCGGTCCGGGCGGTAACCGAGCTGCTTGATGGCCGCCTGCACGCGTTCCCGCGTCGCCGGTGCCACCGGCCGTGGTCCGTTGTTGATGACGTAGCTGACGACCGCGGTCGACGTCCCCGCAAGCCTGGCCACATCGTCCCGCGTCACCTTTGCCACGGGGCAACTCTACGCGGGTCCACCCGCGCCTCCCACTGTCTGCTCACAGCCGTGACCCGGGTGTGATCAGAGGTTGCCGGCGGACAGGGAGGCGGCCTCGGCGGACGCCTGTTCCTGCCCCTGCGCGGGCTCCCCGTCCTGCGACCGGTCGCCCTTCTCGGGCGTGACGAAGCGGTAGCCGACGTTGCGGACCGTGCCGATCAGCGAGTCGTGCTCGGGGCCGAGCTTGGCCCGCAGCCGCCGGACGTGGACGTCGACCGTGCGTGTGCCGCCGAAGTAGTCGTAGCCCCAGACCTCCTGCAGCAGCTGGGCCCGGGTGAAGACCCGGCCGGGGTGCTGGGCCAGGTACTTCAGCAGCTCGAACTCCTTGAAGGTGAGGTCGAGGACCCTGCCCTTGAGCTTGGCGCTGTACGTCGCCTCGTCCACCGACAGGTCGCCGTTGCGGATCTCCGCCGGGCCGTCGTCGACGGTGATCTGCTGCCGGCCCATCGCCAGCCGCAGCCGGGCCTCGACCTCGGCGGGGCCCGCGGTGTCCAGCAGCACGTCGTCGATGCCCCAGTCGGCGGTGACGGCGGCCAGTCCGCCCTCGGTGACCACCAGGACCAGCGGGCAGCCCGGCCCGGTGGAGCGCAGCAGCTGGCACAGCGAGCGGACCTGCGGCAGGTCGCGCCGGCCGTCGATCAGGATCACGTCGGCGCCGGGCGTGTCCACCAGCGCCGGCCCCTCGGCGGGGGCGACCCGGACGCTGTGCAGCAGCAGCCCGAGCGCAGGGAGCACCTCGGTGCTCGGCTGGAGTGCGTTGGTCAGCAGAAGAAGTGAGCTCACCGGCCGCTCCCGTCGTTCATCGTCCGGTCATGCGTGTTCCGCTTCCCCATTGCGAACCCTCCTCGGTCCCGGCGAGGACGTCTGCGTGCACCGACGTGCGCCCTCCGGGACGGCCCGGAAAGCACGAAAGGACCCGGGGGCGACGCTGCCCGGATCCTCTTGACCTAAGAGAATAGCCCACATGGAGTCGGTGAGTGAGTCCCGTGCTGAGCGTTCGTGTGTCCCGCCGTTCGCTCGCGGTGGTCGGCGAGCGGTGCTGTTGACCGAGGACGGGGTCCGTATCGACGCCGCGTACGCGCCCGGAGGGACCGGGGACGGCCTCGCGGTCGTCGTCGCGCACGGCTTCACCGGCGCCCTGGAACGGCCCGCGGTGCGGCGCGCGGCGCAGATCTTCGGGCAGGTGGACGGCGTCGGCGGGGTCGTCACCTTCTCCTTCCGCGGCCACGGGCGCTCCGGCGGGCGCTCGACGGTGGGCGACCGCGAGGTGCTCGACCTCGACGCGGCGGTCCGCTGGGCGCGGCGCGCGGGGCACCGGCGCGTGGTGTCCGTCGGCTTCTCCATGGGTGGTTCCGTGGTGCTGCGGCACGCAGGGCGCACAACGGCGCACGTTGACGCCGTTGTCTCCGTGAGCTCGCCCGCGCGCTGGTACTACCGCGGCACGGCGCCCATGCGACGGGTGCACTGGGCCATCACCCGGCCCGCCGGGCGCCTGCTCTCCCGCGGTCTGCTCGGCACACGCATCCACGACCGGGACTGGAACCCCGTCCCCGTCCCCCCGGTCGAGGCCGTCCCCTTCATCCGGCCCACCCCGCTGCTGCTCGTCCACGGCGACCGCGACGGCTACTTCCCGCTCGACCACCCCCTCTCCCTCGCGGAGGCGGCCGGCGACGCGGCCGAACTGTGGATCGAACCCGGCTTCGGCCACGCCGAGAACGCCGCCTCGGAGGAACTCCTGCGCCGCATCGCGGCCTGGGCGGCGGCCCGCGTGCGGTAGCGGGCGACCCGCGGCGCCGGCGCCGCGCGGCGCTGCGTCATCATGGACGGCGGCAGGACCCGCGAGGGCAAGGGGAAGGAGCCGCCATGGCGGCACACGGCACGATCCGGTACTGGGCCGCGGCCAAGGCCGCCGCCGGCGCCGCCGAGGAGCCGTACGCCGAGGGCACGCTCGCCGAGGCGCTGACCGCCGCGCGCGAGCGCCACGCGGCGCGCCCGGAGTTCGCCCGGGTGTTGTCCAACTGTTCGTTCCTCGTCGACGGGAACCCCGTCGGCACCCGGGATCATTCCGGTATCGAGCTGGCCGACGGCGGCACGGTCGAGGTGCTCCCGCCGTTCGCGGGAGGATGAGCGCGTGACCGACAACCACGACTGGTACGCCCCGGGCCCAGGCCCCATGCCGGCGCACACCGCCCACGACAGCACGGCCGTCCTCCCGCCCGTCGGCGACGAGGGCACCGCGGCCCCCGCCCCCGGCGGCCGGGCCGCCCGGCGCCGTCAGGCCGGCCGTACGCCCGTGGACCGCACCGGGTCCCCGATCATCGCGCCCGGCATGCAGCCCGCCGCCCTGACCGCGGCCTTCGCGATGCTGCTGGCGGGCGGCGCCCTGCTCGGCCGCCCCGCGCTGGCCGCCGCGGCCGTGCTGCTCCAGGCGGTGACCGCGGCCGGCTGGTTCCGCCTGAACGGCATGTGGCCCGCCCGGCAGGGCATCGCGCTGGCGTTCCTGGCGGGCGTCACGGCCGAGGTCGCGGTGCTGCTGGACGGCGCCGACAACGCGCCGGCCGTGATCATCGGCACGCTCGGCGTGTGGCTGCTGTTCGTGCTCGTCATGCACCTGCGCCACCACGGGACGCCCGAGGAGCGGCTGTCCTCGCTCACCGCCACCGCCGCCTCGACGCTGATCACCGTGCTGGCCACCGGCTTCCTGGCGGCCACGGCCGTCCCGTCGGGCGAGGACGCGGTCGTGACCGCTGTCGTCGCGGTGGGCGTGGCGACCCTGGCGCGTGCCCTGCCGCTGCCGGGTGCGGTGTCGGTGCTGGTCGCCCTCGCCGCCGCCACGGGCAGCGGGATCGCCCTGGCCCGCCTGGAGACGCCGGACGGCGCGCTGATCGCGCTGGCCGCCGGGGTGTGCGCGCTGATCGGCCTGCGGGTGGCCAGCTACGACTTCCCGTCCCGGTTCGTGCACTTCACGGCGGGTGTCGCGCTGCCGCTCACCGCGGCCGCCCCCGCTGTCTACGTGCTGGCCAGGGCACTGCTGGGCTGACCCGTTAGGGTCGTGCGGCGGCACCGGCGCCTTCCGGTGCCGGACCGGACTGACGGACACGTACACATCACTGCGGGGGACCCCTCATGCGTGCACTGCGGATTCTGCTCGTCGTCGTCGTGATACTCGGCGCCCTCTTTGTCGCGGCCGACCGCATCGCGGTGCATTTCGCGGAGTCCGAGGCGGCCGACCGCGCCCAGCAGACCCAGGGCCTGACCTCGACGCCCGACGTCGACATCAAGGGCTTCCCGTTCCTGACCCAGGTGCTTGGCAAGAAGCTCGACGAGGTCGTGGTGACGGCGACCGGCATCGAGGCGGCCGGCACCGGCGGCGAGACGCTGCGGGTCGACCGCTTCCAGGCCGATCTGCACGGCGTGCGCATGTCGAACGGCTTCTCCAGCGCCGTGGCCGACACCGCGACCGGCTCCGCCACCGTCAGCTACGAGAACCTGAGCAAGGGCGCGCCGAGCGGGGTCGAGGTCAGCTACGGCGGCACCTCCTCCGACGGCAAGGGCCGGGTGAAGGTCAGCGTCGACATCTCCACGCCGATCGGCAACGTGCAGCGCAGCGTGGTGAGCGAGATCGGCGTCGTCAACGGAAAGAACAGCATCAAGCTGACCGCCGGTCAGATCCCCGGCCTGGACTCCCTGCCCTCGGAGGTGGGGGACCTGATCCGGCACCGGATCGACTTCACGCGCGCGCTGGGCGGGCTGCCGGAGGGCATCGAGCTGAAGTCGGTCACCGCGACGCCCGAGGGCATCACCGTCGAGGCGACCGGCACCAAGGTCGTTCTCGCCAACTGAGACGACGGCGTCCGCTCCGCAGTCCGTCGCGCGGGGTGCCCGGCCCCGGCTCCGCCCGGGGGACCGGGCACCCCGTTGCCGTATCGGCATGTGGACAATCTCATCTCGTGATGCGGACCGGCGGTGACATCCGCCCGATCCCTTCCCTACGATCGAGCACATGAAGCGACAGGCGGATCTCACGAAGCGGCGGGCAGTCGACCTGTGCCGTGTCGCCGCCATGCTCTGTCGCATCCCGTAGGGGCTTCCGCGCCGTCGTCCGGCGCCGTCCGCCGCCCCACCCTCCCCGCCCCGCGCATTGCCGCGACGCGCCCCGTCCGGCGCTGCCCGCCCCCTGCGCACCCGTCCGTGTGCCGAGACATCCGCTACTGCCCCGGAGGAGATCAGCAATGAGCCGCAGTGACGTCCTGGTGGACGCCGACTGGGTCCAGGCCCACATCGACGACCCGAAGGTGGTCATCGTCGAGGTCGACGAGGACACGTCGGCCTACGACAAGAACCACATCAAGAACGCCGTCCGCATCGACTGGAAGAAGGACCTCCAGGACCCGGTGCGCCGCGACTTCGTCGACCAGGCCGGCTTCGAGGAGCTGCTGTCGGCCAAGGGCATCGCCAACGACGACACCGTCGTCCTCTACGGCGGCAACAACAACTGGTTCGCGGCGTACGCCTACTGGTACTTCAAGCTCTACGGCCACGAGGGCGTCAAGCTGCTCGACGGCGGCCGCAAGAAGTGGGAACTGGACTCCCGCGACCTGGTCGACGGCTCCGAGGTCCCGGCCCGCCCGGCCACCGAGTACCGGGCCAAGGCCCAGGACAGCTCGATCCGCGCCTTCCGCGACGAGGTCGTCGCCGCGATCGGCAACCTCAACCTGGTCGACGTCCGCTCGCCCGACGAGTTCTCCGGCAAGCTGCTCGCCCCGGCCCACCTCCCGCAGGAGCAGTCGCAGAAGCCGGGCCACATCCCGACCTCCCGCAACATCCCGTGGTCGAAGAACGCCAACGACGACGGCACCTTCAAGTCCGACGAGGAGCTCACGGCCCTCTACGAGGACGAGGGCGTCGACCTCGCCAAGGACACCATCGCGCTCTGCCGCATCGGTGAGCGCTCCTCGCTCACCTGGTTCGTCCTGCACGAGCTGCTCGACCAGCCGAACGTCAAGAACTACGACGGCTCCTGGACCGAGTACGGCTCGCTCGTCGGTGTGCCGATCGAGCTCGGCCCGGCCAAGTAACCCCCGACCCACGACCCGCCCGACCCCCGACCCGAAGGAAGACACCATGTGCGGAGCGAAGGCCGGCGGCCCCGATCTGGCCGGCGTCGACGTGGCGAAGGAAACGATCATCCAGGGTTCCGTGACCCGCGACGGCGAGCCCGTCGCCGGCTACGTGCGGCTGCTGGACGGCGGCGGCGAGTTCACCGCGGAGGTCCCCACCTCCGCGACCGGGCAGTTCCGCTTCTTCGCGGCCCCCGGCTCGTGGACGCTGCGCGCCCTCGTGCCGGGCGCGACCGTGGACCGCTCCGTCGTCGCGCAGCAGGGCAACCTCACCGAGGTGGCCATCGCCGTCTGACCGGCGCCACGAACCGATGAAGGGCCGCACCGCCACCCGAGTGGGGGTGCGGCCCTTCGCGAAGTACTTTGGAAGGGTGTCCACAAGGCGTCGGCGCCGCTGGTACTTCGCCATGATGAGCGGGTGCGTCCTGCTTTTCGTCCTGGCGTGGAGCGTGGTGCGCCTGTGGTCGGTGCCGGTCGCCGTCGGCATGTGCGTCGTCGCCATGCTGATCCCGCCGGTCGCGGCCATCGTGGCCAACCGCAGGGGCCCGGACGAGCACTGGTGGGACGAGACCGGCGACCCCAAGTCCGACGAGTGGTGGCGCGAGCTCGACCGCCGCGACGACCACCGCGACCAGCGCTGAGGCGCTGACGGCGCCGGATCAGCCGGATCAGCGGGATCAGTAGACGAGCGCCTGCACGCCGTCGGTCATCACCTCCTGGACGAAGACCTGCGAGCCGGCGATCCGCACCCCCTCCAGCACGTCCTTCTCGCCGATGTCCCGTCGCGCCGCGCACTGCGTGCACAGGGTGATCCGGCCGCCGGCCATGATCCCCTCGATCAGCTCGGGCAGCGGCGCGGCGTGCGGCAGCTCGAACTCCGCGGCCTTCCCCGGCAGCGCGAACCACGCGGACTCACCGGTCAGCCACAGCGAGACCTCCACGCCGCTGGCCACGGCCACCGCCGCCACCGTGAACGCCTGCGAGCACCGTTCGGGCGCGTCGGCGCCCGCCGTCACCTTGATCACCAGCTTCTTCGCCATGGCCCACACCCTAAGGTGGTCGGTCTCACAGCGAAAAAAGTGTGAAGCGCTTTCCGAAGATCGACATAATGTGACGCGCCTCGCTGCGCACATCGCGCGAGCGCTGTGTGTCTGCCCGGGGGGGCTTGTGGAAGCGCGTACGAACGCACGAACCGGTGCGACGATCGCCGTGGTCATCGGACTCGTCGTCCTGGCGACGCTCACGGCGGGTGCCGTGGTCGCCATAGGGTCCTCGTCCTCGGACTCCGCGGTGACGGCCGCGCCGTCGGCAACGCCGTCAACGGCACCGACAACGGCCCCGCCGTCCTCCCCGTCGCCGGACCCCACCCGGACCGCCGGGCAGAGCGCCTCCCCGTCCAGCACCGTCACCGGTACCGTCCACGACGGCGCACACAGCGGGGACCTGCGCTTCTTCCTGCTCACCCCGCCCAAGGACGCCGAGATCTACGGCGACGGGACGGGCACCGCCGTCAGCCGCGACGAGGTCGGCGTCAGCGCCGACATCAAGCGGGGCCTGAGCCGCTACGGCTTCAAGAAGGGCGCCCAGCGCACCTACCTGACCGCCGACGGCGCCTACGAGATCTCCGTCGAACTGCTGCGCTTCGACTCGGCGGCCGGCGCCTCCGGCTACTACGACGACTTCTATCTGGACTCGCCGGCCCTGGCGATCGACAGCACCCACCCCGTCAAGGCCTACCGGCTGTCCTCCGGCTCCGCCGAGAGCACCGACGCCGTGGCCGCGCTGTCCCACCAGGGCGACGTGCACATCAGCATCACCGTGACCGGGGAGAAGCTGCCCGGCCGCGACCTGCTCAAGCGGCTGCTCGACGAGCAGTACCAGCGCCTCGCGACCGGCCGCTGAGCCCTCGACGCCCTTTGTGGAGAACCCCTTGTCCCAGGACACCCCTGTCCCGGAGCAGGCACCCCCTGCTCCGGAGACACCCCCCGAGGCCGCCGCGGAGCCGCTCCCCGCGGCCCGCCCACCCCGTCGCCGCGGCCGCACCACCCTGCTGATCCTCGCGGCGGCCGTGCTCGGCGTCGCCGCGGGCGCCGGCACCGGCTACAAGATCCAGTACGACCGCCCCGAGACCCCGCTCCCCCCGCTCGCCCAGCCGGCCCTCGTGCAGCCCAAGGGCGCCGCACCGGAGACGAAGCCGCTCACCGCGGCCGAGGACACGCTGGTGAAGTACGACGGCGACCTGCGCAAGCTGCTGCTGAAGCGGCCCAAGGGCGCCAAGGACTGGGTGGGCGGTGACCCCGGTCACGACCAGTGGCTCTCGCTGTACGACTACGCCGAGACCTTCGAGGAACCGAAGTCCGCCTTCGCCGAGTTCAACAGATACGGCTTCCGGCGCGTCGCCGTCGCCGCATGGCGCACCGGCACGTACGACACCTCGTCCAGCACCGAGATCCGGCTGGTCCAGTTCCGCGACGAGTCGACCGTGTACACCGAGGAACACTTCGAGGCACAGCAGGGCTACGCGTCCGAGGAGAGGTACGCGGGCAACAAGGGCAGCGCCATACCCGGCGCGTTCGACGGCAGGGTCTGGGTCTACTCCAAGCCCGAGACCAAGGCCGGGTACCTGCCGGTCTACAAGGCACGCGCCCTGGCCCGGAAGGGCACCATCATGCTCGACATCTGGGTGACCTCGGCCAGGCCGATCAAGAAGTCCACGATCATGTCCCTGGCCGAGCGGCAGTGGGAGCGGCTGTGAGCGACGAGAACACCACCCTGCCCGGCGTGCCGGACTCCGTACCCGAGGGCGCGGGCCCGTCCGAGGCCGCGCCGGTGGCCGGGGAGACCGCGGCCGAGCCCCGCAGGAGCCGCCGCGGCCTCGCCATCGGCGTCGCCGGCGCGCTGGTCGCCGTCGCCGCGGGCGGGGGCATCGGCTTCGCCGTGCTCCAGCAGAAGGACGACGGCAAGCAGGCGACCGCGCGGCCCTGGAAGGCCCCGGAACCCAGCAAGACCGCGGAGTACGGCGCCCGGTCCGGCGGCAGCCACTACGGCGCCCTCGGCAAGCTGCTGCTGCCCGTGCCGCTCGGCTACACCTCGGGCCCGGACCTGGCCGAGTACGGCAATGACGCGGAGTTCACCGGCAAGGACGCCGTGGCGGTGTTCCAGGGCGACATCGCCGATCTGCCCAAGAAGGAGCGGACCCAGCTGCGCAAGACCATTGACGCGATGCGCATCCAGGGCGTCGGCATGCGCACGTACAGCGACATGTCGGGGGTGATTGCCGTGGACATGCAGATCGTCCAGATGAAGAACAAGAACTTCGCCCGCGCCGGCACCGACTACTTCAGCGCCTTCACCAAGGCCCTCGGCGTGTTCCGGAACGGGCCGAGGATCGCGGGCCACGACAAGGCCCGCTGCGTCCTCCCGCCCAAGAAGCCCGGGGCCGAGCTCGACGCCATGACCTGCCAGGCGACGGAGGGCGACCTGATGGTCAGCATGACGGTGACCGGTCTCGCCCCGCTGAAGAAGGACGACGCCGCGGACCTGTTCAAGAAGCAGCTCGACCGTGTGCAGGACCCGGGGGAGGCGGCATGACCGAGCAGACCAGGACCGACGAGGTGACGATCCCGTCCCAGGCCGCCCCGGAGCGGGCGGAGCCCACGGCTGCCGAGCCCACGCCTGAGGAGCCCCAGGTCGCGGAGCCCGCGGCTGCGGAGCCCAGGTCTGAGGAGCCCCAGGTCGCGGAGCCCGCGGCTGTGGAGCCCCAGGTCGCGGAGCCCGTGGCTGTGGAGCCCCAGGTCGCGGAGCCCGCGGCTGCGGAGGGCACGTCCGCGGAGCCCGCCCCCGCGGACGGCGTCGCACCGCTGCCCGTTCCCGCGTCTCCCCCGCGGCGGCGGTTGCGGGACCGGCGCGGACTGCGCGCGGCCGCGCGGTGGACGGCCGCGCTGCTGGTCTTCGGCGTACTGGGCGGCGCCGCAGCGTACGGGGTGACCCAGCCCGAGCGGACCGAGATCCCCGGGCTGCGCACCCCGGACGACGGCCGCTGGACGTACCCCGCGCTGAAGCTGCCCAAGCTCCCCGAGGGCGCGCCCCGCCCGATGGACGCGCAGCACAACGCGGCAGGCCGGCACTACGCGGACCCGCGCACGCTCCTGCTGCCCGCCCCCGCGGGCGCCAAGGTCGACAGGACCTTCCCGGACCGCACGGGCTGGCTGCCCACCGCCGACTTCGTGAAGGTCTTCCAGACGTCCTACCGCGCGGAGCTCACCCGAACGCTCGCCCAGGACACCCTCCGGCACATCGCGGCGCGCGCCTGGACCGCGCAGGACGGCACCCGCACGGAGGTCTACCTGCTGCAGTTCGCCACCCAGGCCTACGCGCGCGAGACGAACGCGGGCCTGGCGATGTCCGGCACCCCCGCGCAGGCCGCCTCCACGGCCCACGACGAGGACTGGGGCTTCAGCGACGTGCCCGCGGGCCAGAGCGCCGACGTCTTCGACGAGAGCGAGCCGCGGGGGCCGCAGCACGTCCGCGTCGCCTATGTCCAGGCCGGCGACACCGTGGCCGTGATCCTGCTGTCCAAGGCCGGGACACAGCCGGCCGTCCCGTTCCACCAGACCGTGAAGCTCCAGGCGCAGCTGCTCGGCTGACCGGGTTGTGCCCGGCGCGGGCGCGATGCGCGGGGGCCGCCCTCAGCGCATCGCGCCCGTACCGGCCGACTAGACTCGGCAAACGGCCCCACCGGGCCGCCGACCGTCCGCGCCTGCCCGAGGAGCACGCTCGTGAGCGCCATTGAGATCTTCTTCGACGTCATGCTTGTCCTGGTCTGCCTTGGCGTCCTCGCGTTCTCCGTTCTGGCGGTGAAGAAGCTCTACCAGGGACAGCGCTGAACATGATCGAAATCCCCTCAGACCTCCACCCGGAGCTCGTACCGCTCGCCTTCCTCCTGGGCACCTGGGAGGGCGCGGGCGTCTTCGACTTCCCGGGCGACGAGAAGTGCAACTTCGGCCAGGAAGTGGTCTTCACCCACGACGGCCGCCCGTTCCTGGAGTACACGTCCAAGACCTGGGTGCTGGACGCCGAGGGCAAGCCGGAGAAGCCGCTGGAGAGCGAGTCCGGTTTCTGGCGGATCGACAAGGACCGCAAGGTCGAGATCACGATGACCCGCGACAACGGCGTCATCGAGATCTGGTACGGCGAGCTCGCCGAGGGCAAGCCGCAGATCGACCTGGTCACGGACGCCGTGGCCCGGCTGGCCGACGCGCCGGCCTACAGCGGCGGCAAGCGCCTGTACGGCTACGTCAAGAGCGACCTGATGTGGGTGGGCGAGAAGGCCACCCCGGAGGTGGCGCTGCGCCCGTACATGTCGGCGCACCTGAAGAAGGTCGTCAACCCGAGCGAGTGGGCCAAGGACCTCAAGGACCTGCCCGACGACGGCATCGCCTTCTTCCGCTGAGCCCGTTTCTTCCGCTGAGCCCGCCCGGGCGGCCCCGCCATGCCGCGCCGGGCCGCCGGTGGCGCCCTTCCGCCTAGACTGTCCCTGTGGTGACCACGGACTGGAAGAGCGATCTGAGGCAGCGCGGCTACCGGCTGACGCCGCAGCGACAGCTTGTCCTGGAGGCGGTCGACGTCCTGGAGCACGCGACTCCGGACGAGATCCTCACCGAGGTGCGCAAGACCGCCTCCGGGGTGAACATCTCCACCGTCTACCGCACGCTGGAGCTGCTGGAGGAGCTGGGCCTGGTCAGCCACGCCCACCTCGGCCACGGCGCCCCCACGTACCACCTCGCCGACCGGCACCACCACATGCACCTGGTGTGCCGCGACTGCGAGTCGGTCACCGAGGCCGACATCTCCGAGGCCGCGCCGCTCACCGACCGGCTGCGCGCGACCTACGGCTTCGAGACGGACATGAAGCATTTCGCGATCTTCGGCCGGTGCGCGGACTGCGCACGGAAGGCCCGAACGACTGAGGGTTCAACTACCGCGACGTAGGCTGGTTCCATGCAGCGACAAACACTGACCAGCCCCCTGCTGTCGCTCCCCGGCGCCGTCCCCGCAGAAGGCCCTGACGAGGGAGTCGCCGCGCACTACGGGGACCTCTTCCGCGAGCAACGGGCCCTCGCGGACGGCAAGGGCTTCGTCGACCTGTCCCACCGCGGTGTCGTCGCCGTCACCGGCCAGGACCGGCTCGCCTGGCTCCACCTCCTGCTCACCCAGCACGTCAGCGACCTGCCGCCCGGGCAGGCCACCGAGGCGCTGATCCTCTCCGCGCACGGCCACATCGAGCACGCGCTGTACCTCGTCGACGACGGCAGCACCACCTGGATGCACGTCGAGCCCGGTACGCAGGGCGACCTCGTCGCCTACCTGGAGAGCATGAAGTTCTTCTACCAGGTCGAGGTCGTCGACGTGACCGGCGAGCACGCCGTCGTGCACCTTCCCGCGGGCAGCATCGCCGCCGTTCCGGAGGGGTGGCCGGTGCGCGAGGTCCCGTACGGCCGCGACGTCCTCGTGCCGCGCGCCGAGCTGGAGGCCTTCGCCCGGGAAGCCGCGGGCACCCCGGTCGGCGTGCTGGCCCTGGAGGCGCTGCGCATCGAGGCCCACCGCCCGCGGCTCGGCCTGGAGACCGACCACCGCACCATCCCGCACGAGCTGGGCTGGCTCGGCACCGCCGTCCACCTGGACAAGGGCTGCTACCGCGGCCAGGAGACCGTCGCCCGGGTGCACAACCTGGGCCGGCCGCCGCGCCGGCTGGTCTTCCTGCACCTCGACGGCAGCGAGGTCAAGCTGCCCGGCCACGGCACGCCCGTGCGCCTCGCCGCCGACGGACCGGACGGCCGCCAGATCGGCACCGTCACCTCGTCGGCCCGGCACTGGGAGCTGGGCCCGATCGCCCTCGCGGTGATCAAGCGCAACACCCCCGTGGACGTGCCGCTGCTGGCGGACGGGACGGCCGCGAACCAGGAGACCGTCGTCGAGCCCTGAGGGCCGCCGTCCTAGAGATCGAGCACGACCGTGAACGGGCCGTCGTTCGTGAGCGAGACCTTCATGTCCGCTCCGAAGCGGCCCGTCGCCACGTCCGCACCCAGTGCGCGCAGCTGCGCGACGACCTCGTCCACGAGCGGTTCGGCGACCGGACCCGGCGCCGCGGCGTTCCACGTCGGCCGGCGCCCCTTGCGGGCGTCACCGTAGAGAGTGAACTGCGAGATCACCAGCAGCGGCCCGCCGATGTCGGAGCAGGACTTCTCCTCCGGCAGGATCCGCAGACTCCACAGCTTGCGGGCGAGCTGTGCCGCCTTCTCCTCGGTGTCGTCGTGCGTGACCCCCACCAGCACGCACAGCCCCGGACCGGCGATCTCGCCGACCGTCTCGCCGTCCACCACGACCTTCGCTTCGCTCACCCGCTGGGCCACCGCTCGCATGCCCCCCATTCTCCCGGGCGCGAGGGGGCGCGCGGCACGGGGGCCGTACGCCCGCTTGGGCTCACGTACAACTGTCCGGCGCGGCCGTTCGGGTGCAGGTGCCTGCGGGACGCAGGTACTCGGTGGCACGATCGAGATCTGCCCGACGCGGGGGACGAGGGGACGGACAGACATGAAGCACACCGGTACGACACGTACCACCGGGACGGCGGAAGGCGAACGCATGCTCAAGGCACCGGGCCCGCGCTCCCCGTTCTCCGACGCGCCGCAGCCCGACTTCGCGGGGCTCACCCTCGCCGGCCTGCGCACCGCCCGCCGCGAAGCACAACTGGAGGAGGCCGACCTGTCCTACCTCCGCCGGCTGCTGCAGGGCCGCATCGACATCCTGCGCGCCGAACTGGCCTGCCGCACGGCTCCCGACGCGCCCGTGCTGGACCGGCTCTCGGAGATCCTCACCGACACCCCGTCCCGGCACCGCACCTCCGCCCGGCACGTCACCCTGCGCACCCCGCGCAGCGAGCGGTACCGGCAGCTCGCCGAGGAGATGCTCGCCGAGGTCGAGCTTTCCGACCTGGAGGCCCGCACCGACCAGGAACTGCACGACGCGATGGGGCGGCTGGTCCGCCACGAGCAGCAGGTGTCGCGCTGCCGGCACTCCCTGCAGCGCACCGTCGACGGGTGCAGCACCGAGATCGCCCGGCGCTACCGCGCTGGCGAGGCACGGGTCGAGGACCTGCTGTCGGGGGAGTGACGGCCCGCGCGGGGGGTGGGCCCGCGGGAAAGCCCGCGGGCCAGGCTGCGGGAAACTGCGCGAAAAGGGGATGCGCGCAGGCCTGACCGGCGCTTACCGTGCGGGACATGAGCCTTGAGGTCCGCACGCTCGAAGCATCCGACTTCGCCGGCTGGCTGCGCGCCACCCGACTCGGTTTCCACCGTCCCGCGACCGTCAGCGACGAGGAGATCGAGCTCCGGCGGCCGTACACGGATCTCGCCCGCACGCAGGGCGCGTTCGACGACGGCCGGTGCGTGGCCACCTTCCGCAGCATGCCGCGCGACCTCACCGTGCCCGGCGGCGCCGTACTGCCCTCCAGCGCGATCACCCACGTCACCGTCTCCGCCACGCACCGCCGCCGGGGCGTCGCCTCGCGCATGATGGCCAACGAACTGGCCGCCACCGCCGAACGCGGAGAACCGCTCGCGATCCTCATCGCCGCCGAGTACCCGATCTACGGCCGCTTCGGCTTCGGCCCCGCGGCCGGCGTCACCGAGTGGCACGTCGACACCGCCCGCGCCGGCCTGCGCCCGCCCGGCGACGACGAGGACGGCCGCGTCGAACTCGTCGACCCCGCCGACGTCCTCAAGTCCGGCCCGGAACTCCACGAGCGGGTACGGGTGCAGGTCCCCGGCTCGATCAACCGCAACGACCGCTGGTGGGAGCAGTTCACCGGCAAGGTCCGGATGTCGGCCGACGAGCCCTGGAAGGAACCGATCTTCGCCTTCTACCGGGACTCCTCCGGCCGTGTCGACGGCCTGGCCGCGTACACCGTCGCCGACGAATGGCACGGCATGTACCCGCAAGCCCCCCTGGAGATCAAGAACTTGATCGCCGCCACCCCGGCCGCCGAACGGGCCCTGTGGCGCTACCTGCTCTCCATCGACTGGGTCACCACCGTGCGCACGGGCTTCCGCGCCCACGACGACGTCATGCCGCTGCTCCTCGCGGACCGGCGCGCCGCCAGGGTCGACAACAGCTCCGACTTCCTGTGGCTGCGCTTCGTCGACGTGCCCCGCTCGCTGGCCGCCCGTACGTACGCCGCCCCGGGCACCGTCGTCCTCGACGTCCTCGACCCGTACGGCTACGCCGCCGGCCGCTTCCGCCTCGACGTCTCCCCGGACGGCACCGCCACCGCCGAGGCGGCTCCCTCCGCCGCCCCGGACCTGACCCTCACCGCCGCCGACCTCGCCGCCCTGTACCTCGGCGACGAGTCCGCGGTCCGCCTCGCCACCGTCGGCCAGGTCACCGAATCCCGCCCGGGCGCGGCGGCCCAGGTGGACGCGCTGTTCCGTACCTCGCGCAAGCCGTGGGCGATCGACGGCTTCTGACGCGTCAGCGGCCGCCGTACGAGACGAGGACCAGCAGTACCAGCACCCCGCCCACGCACATCGCGTAGCTCGACCGTGCCTTGGAACCGACCACGACCAGGACGACGCCCAGCCCCATCAACGGGCCGAACCGCCGGCCGAGGTACTCCTCGGCGATCGCCGCCATCACGTGACTCCACAGCATGACCCACCCCTTTCCCGGGCGGCCGCCGAACGGCGCGGGCCCCGCTGCCGCTGCCCTAGCGGGTCAGCAGCAGCGCGATCACCACGAGTCCGACACAGGTGAACGTCGTGTTCCGGGCCTTGTGGCCCACCGTGAACATTCCGACGGCGAAGGCGCCTGCCGCGCCGTACCGCCACTGGACGAGCTGCTCGAACGCGAAGGCGCACAGAGCGAGTGCGGGCATGGGGTTTCACTCCTTCGAGGCGCGTGGGACCGATCTCTCCGCGCGTAGAGCACGGCAGAGGAAGAGTTGACCCGAAGGTCGACAAGTGGCGAGAGCGGAAGCCTGGTGCTGATGTGTGCGTGCGATGCGACATGGCGCTGCACTGTCACCCGCGGCTGCCCCGAGCGCGTCATTGGGCCGGGACGCCGCAGTAGTCCCCGTGGTGTCAACTGCCCCAACTTGTCCGGCAGTCGGAGCAGTTGACTGCACTCATGTCTTGGTTGTTCCCGTTGGCTACAGGTCAATAAACTCAACGCACTCAACTCCACCTGGCTGACCGGAAGCTGTAGTCTTCTTGCGTGAGCGGTGACCGAAGGACCGGTGGAGCCAGGCGCCAGTGGGAGCGCGTGGCCGATTCGCTGCGTCACCAGATCGAGGCCGGTGAGATCCCGGCCGAGAAGCAACTCCCCACCCAGGCTGAGCTGGTGGATCGCTTCGATGTCTCCCGTGCCACCGTCCAGAAGGCTCTGAAGCAGCTCCAGGATGAGGGCTACGTAGAGTCAACGCAGGGCAAGGGAGTCTTCGCCCGAAACTGGCGCAACCCGACACCGGCACATGCCAACGGCGCGGCGCATCGTCCGGATTCGGCCAGTGTCGAGCTGGAGGATGCCGTCGCGGAGGCATTCGAGGCCGATGACATCACGATCGACGCCTACTGCCTGACGAGCGAGTCGTTGAACGCGGCTCTCAGCCGCTCGGTCGGCCGAGTCCTGCGTGGTGAGCTGCACCCCACCTCGATCAGGGTCCGGCTGCTGCTGCCCAGCCCCAATGCCCTGCTGGCCGTTCCCAGCAACGTGGCCGACCCGGAGGATCCCCGTCCGCGACAGCGGCTGGCCGACTTGATAGATCTCCAGTCGCGACAACTCCACAATTTGCTCGGGGACTTGCAAACACGCGGACTGGTCGATTCCGTGAAGATCACGACCAAGACGGTCGCGATCACGCCCGTGAACAAGTTCTACCTCCTGAACGGCGAAGTGGGCCTGACCGGCTACTACGCGGTCCATCAACAGGCTGTGGAGGTGCCGCCGGACAGATCGGTGGTCGAGATCTTCGATGTGTTCGGTGTGGGAGCGAGCCTGTACCGACAAGGATCGGCAGAATTCGACGAATGTCAGGCGTGGTTCGACTCACTGTGGACACTGCTCGCGAAGACCGCCTGATGGCGGCTGCCGTCGACTCCGTCCTCTTCGACTTCGACGGCCCCCTCTGCCGGCTCTTCGCCGGCCACCCCGCATACAAGGTCGCCGATGTCCTGAAGGAGCGGATGCGTCAGTACGGCCCCCTGACGGCCGTAGTGGAGTCGTGTGACGATCCGCATGCGCTGCTGGTGATGGTGGCCGGCAAGCCCACCGAATACGCGGCGGGCCTGAGTGACGAGCTGGACGCCACTCTGGCCAAGGAGGAGGTCGTCGCCGCGGGGTCGGCCGTGATCACGCCGGGTGTGGACACGCTCGTCAAGTCCCTGCACGAGCGGGGAACCCGACTTGGCGTCGTGACCAACAACTCCGAGGAGTCCGCGCGGCTCTTCCTCCTGGGCGCCGGGCTGCTGGATGCGTTCGACGGACCCATCATCGGCCGTCCCGGGGACGCCCTCCTGATGAAGCCCCATGGGTACATGCTGCGGTCCGCGCTGGACGAACTGGGGACCTCTTCGGAGCGGTGCCTCTTCGTCGGGGACTCATGGCGGGACGTTCACGCGGCCCGCAGTGCCGAGATCCCGTTCGTCGGCTACGCACGCGACCGGAGAAAGAGTGACGAGCTCGCTTCCGCCGGCGCGGCCACACTGATCTCTCACATGGCCGACATGGAAAGCCTGGTGTGGTGAGAGTCTCGCTTCATGTGCGGCCGCACTCTGGCGCGGAGCGAGGGGCGGAATCACACTCGCTGAGTGACTTCTGATGGCGAGCCGTTGATGGGTAGCAGCAGCACTCAGGCTCGTCACGATGCTCTGACAGGGGTCGTGGGTGTTCTCTTCGACTTTGACGGCCCGCTCTGCCATCTCTTTGCGACGACGACTGCACGGTTTGTGGCTGGGGAGCTGTGGAACTTCATTGAGGAAAGCGGGCTCCCGCCCGTGGATTCTGTGCCGCCCGAGAAGCACGACAGCCCGTTGGATGTTCTCAAGGGCGCCGCGGCCGACTGGACGGATCTCAAGGCTGTCGGGTCGCTGGAGGGAGAACTCGCTCGGTTGGAGCTGCAGGCCGTGGAGGGAGCAAGGGAGACCGACGGCGCGGAGAAGTTGGTGCGGGCGCTCTGGCGCGAGCGAATACCGATGGCGATCACGACGAACAACTCGGAGTCGGCAGTCGAGCGGCACCTCGAAAACTGCGGGATGGTGGATGCATTTCAGGGGCGAATCCACGGTCGGCAGAGCGTGCGCCCAGGGTTCCCACTCAGGGTGAAACCCGATCCGGACTGCATCGAGCGCGCGCTCGTGAGAATCGGGCAAGTGGATCGTAGAAATATTCTGATGATTGGTGATTCGCCGGATGATGTGGCGGCCGCGGAGAGCGCCGGTATCAGGTTCCTCGGCTTCCAGAATCCCGACGGCAACACGGGGCTCCAGGACGCCTACCCGAACTTGCGCCCGATTCGCCGCCTCGGTGATCTCACCCGTGGGCTGGCGTGACGGGTCTGGGGTGAATGTTCCGCTTCCGGTTCGGCCGGGGCCCTGAGGTGGGTGGGGAGGGCTGGAGCAGTGCTTCCAGCGGGGTGACCTCGGACGGATGCGACTGATTCGCCCTCATGGGTCAAACCGGGTCAATTCTTTGCCGGACCGAGTGTCGGCATAAGTATGCAGTGCTCCGTAGGTCTTCACGTGCGGAATGTATAAATATGGGATCGGCAAGCTGCCGATGGAACCCCGGGGCGAGTCGTTTTGTCCGCCGGTTGGCGGCGTGCGATCTTGCCAAAGGGCTTCGCGGTGTGCTGTGCGGTACTAGCATCGGTCCATTCGCCCCTAGGTTGAGGAAACCGGTGTCTACGACTGTCCATCACAAAGCCGCGCAGTGGGGGGAAAGCATCGTGGGGCCCCTTGGGGGTCATCATCACGAGTCATATGCCGTGCGCACGTCGCGCGATTCCGGATCCGGGACCGGGGGCTCCTGGGTCAAGCTGCGCTCGCCGCACCTCGGGGTCCTGCGGTACGACCAGCGTTGCTTTCTTTCCGAAGAAGAACTGCTGACTTTTCTGTCCGGTCGCATTTCCCGCATTCCCCGCGTGATTGACCCTGATCCGGCTGTCCCTGTTCACAGCTTCATCGAGGGTCGCACCCTGGGGGCGGTCGCCGGCGACAGTGGGCCGGTCGATGTGCTCTATGTCGACCAGATCGTGGAGACCTTCGGCGCACTGATGCGCATCGACGCCCGTGAGATTTCCATTGCACGAGCCTGCGGCGGGTCGCATCGGCGAAGTCGATGGGATGATTCCGCATCGTTTTATCGCGGACTGTTGCGGTTCGCGGACACCTCGGCCTACAAGAGCGAGATCGCGTCCCTCCGCGTGCTGTTCGATCGCCTCGGTGTGTCGAGGAAGTTGCTCGGTGGTCTCAAAAAACGAGCCTCCATGCTCACGGACCGGCCCTTCACGTTGGTTCATGGCGATCTGCACCGTGAGAACTTCATTGTCGACGACGCCAAAAACCTCTGGACCATCGACTGGGAACTCGCCCGCATCGGCGATCCCCTTTACGAGCTGGCCACGCACCTGCATTTGATGGGCTACCCGGAAGAGCAGGAAGCGGAGGTAGTCGCGCGCTGGAGGAACGCTGTTGAGGCTGTGCGGAAGGACGCGACCCGTGGAGCGGAGGACGATCTTGCCCACTACATGGCGTTCAAACGCGTGCAGTCGGTTCACACCGATGTCATGCGGGCGGGCCTCCAACTCGCCCTGCTGCACGACGACTGCCCAGAGGCCGGCCGCACCGCGTCGGACGCCGCGAACGTGGTTGCCGGCGCTTTGAAAGCCGTTGAGGGCATCGGCCCCGGAACGGGACGTGCGACGCCGTCGGTGGGCGAGGTCGAGGCTGTGCTCATGTCGTGGCGCCAGGACTTCGGTCGCACCGCTGCCGCTCAGCACCAGGCCATGGTGCGCAAAGGGGTGGGCCGGCCCCATGCGGATCACGGGCACGGGGCATTCCGTCACGCGTGGGGCCGGTTGGGCACGTGGATCGAGAGCAGGTGGGAGAAGCGGCGGGACGCCGCGCTGCGCGGCGGCAGCGAACCGGTCGCCGTAGAGGGTGACGCTGCTCCGGCGCCGGTGTTGCTGGGGTAGGCGAATCCCCTTCCTGCCCGATGTGGTTGCCAACGGCGCGGTGCAAGGGGTGGATTCGGCTGGTGTCGAGTTGGATGATGCGATCACTGAAGCCCTCGAGGCGGAGCACATCACGATCGCCTGCGGCCACTGGAGCGCCTGGCCGACCTGATTGATCTGCATGCCCGGTCGCTCGGCAACCTTCTGGCCGATCTGGCGGCGCGCGATCTGGTGGCAGAGGTGGTCTTCGAAGTCAGGCGGGTCGCGATCACCCCCGTGTTCAAGGTGTACTTGATCAACGAGACTCAAGGCCTGATCGGGTACTACGCCATCAAGGACAATGAAGTTCGCCTCGCAGATGGTGACATCGTAAAGATCTGGGATGTATTCGGCCTCGGTGCGAAGCTGTACCGCCAGGGGGGCGAGCAACGTGAGGAGTGCCGAGAGTGGTTCGAGTCCCTCTGGACGAAGATCGCCCGATCGGTGTGACCCTCACTGAGGTTCGTCCAGTTCGGCTTTGACCGTCCGCTCGCACACTGCTCGTCGAGTTGGAGCGCGAGTTATGCCGCGCCCGGCAACTGGTGGTGATCAAGGAGCTGCGGCGGGATCTGCTCCTGATCTTCGCTCGGAAATAGATGATGCGATCGGCGACCTTCGGGCTCCCCATGCCATGCACCCGCATTGAGTGAGGGGTGAGTCGGTGGGTGACAGGGAACTTAAAGAGTGTCTTGAGGTGAACTGCTAGGCTCCGATTCGTCCGTCTCGCGGGGTGATGCCCTATTGGTGCGCGATCAAGCGTTTGGTGCACGTTATCTGAAACGTCTGTGGCTATGGATGGCCTGTGATGATGCCGCGTAAGCAGCCGGATGTACGTATCGCCGTGATCACGCGAGTGCGGGGGTCCTTCGTCACATGGCATTACGCACGGAAGAGGCGTCACCCGTGCTCACTCCACTTGGCGGGGCATCACAATGCCAATCACGTGCTGCCGTTGGATCGGCGGCTGGCATGGCTCATATCCGTGCGGCCCGATCCTTCGGTACACATCAAGCTGAGAACCCCCCTTGAGACGCCCATGGTGGTGATGCGCACGTGGCAGGACGAGCCATCGGTGCTCGGCGCACTCGCGCAGCTGGCGACGGAGCCTGCTTTCGTCACCCCTCGGTGCATGGCCTCTTTCGGGCGGGCGTCGCTGCACAGGTACGAGCCGGGAACGGCACTGTCGCAGGTCTCGGAGCCGGGTGGGCCGCTCGGGGAGGGCATGCTCCGCAGGCTTGCTGAGGTTTTCGCCCGCACAGCGGCCGTCGGCTCGGACCAACTGCCGCCACTGCCGCCGGAGTGGCCGAGGGACCACAAGGACAGCGACGGTTTCCTCGACCGTCTTGTGGCCCATGCCGACCGGGAGGTGTACCAGCCGCACCGGGGGGAGTTCGGGGCTCTCTTCGATGCGCTCGATGTGCCGGCTGACGCGTTGGCCCGATTCCGTGCGGGGGGCGCCTTCCGCACCAAGGAGTTGCAGCGCAGGCCGTATGCCTTGCTGCACACCGATCTCCACCGGGACAACATCGTGCTGCTGGAGGACGGCGGCCTCTTCGTCCTCGACTGGGAACTCGCCACGTACGGCGACCCTCTCCACGACCTCGCCACACACCTCGAGCGGATGCAGTACACCCGCGACGAGCGCGAACTCATGAAGGAGATGTGGGAGGAAACGCTTGTCCGGCGCGGTTGTTCGGCGATGACCGCGGGGATGGACACCGACTTGCAGACCTACGTGGACTTCGAGCACGTGCAGTCGGTGTTCGCCGATGTGGTCAGGGCGGCGGTCCGCCTCGGCACAGAGCCGGGCAACGCCCGTCTCGGGCAGTCCGTCGGCATGGTCCGCCGGGCGCTGGAGCGGGCCCAGGGGCCGATGGGGCTGGACGCCGTGCCCGACGAGGCCGCGGTGGGAGCCGCGCTGATCGGCTGGCACGCGCTGCGTTATCCGGGGCGCCGCCGGAGATGGTTCCGTACGCGTCTGTGAGGCAGCTCGCCGTCGGAGCCGATCGTGCAGCGCTGCTTACCCATGGACTGAAGGACATTTAACTGGACCTTGACGGTCCGGCGGTCCAGGCTCGTTCCCATGGGGATTCACGTACCGCTGATCACGCCCTTCGCCGCCGACGGCGGCGTGGACGCCGGTGCCCTGGAGCGGCTGGCGCACGACGTGCTGGACGGTGGGGCCGAAGGGCTGGTGGCGCTCGGGACGACCGGGGAGCCGGCCGCGCTCGACGAGGGGGAGAAGGCACTCGTCCGCGAGGTCGTCGGGCGGGTGTGCCGTGGGCGGGGGGCGCGGTTCACGGTCGGGGCCGGGGGGTCCGACACGCGGCGGGCGGCGGAGGAACTGCGCGGGCTGGAGGCGGATGCCGCCCTCGTGACCGTGCCGGCGTTCGTGCGGCCCTCCGAGGACGGCGTGGTCGCGCATTTCGAGGCGCTGGCGCAGGCCTCCGCCGTGCCGCTGCTCGTCTACAACATCCCGTACCGCACCGGACGCACCCTGAGCGCCGACACCGTGCGCCGGATCGCCGCCATCGACGGGGTCCAGGGCTTCAAGCACGCCGTCGGCGGCATCGATCAGGACACCGTCCTCCTGGTGCGGGAGGTGCCGCTCTACGCGGGGGACGACGTCTTCGCCCCCGCCCTGCTGGCCCTGGGCGCGGCCGGTGCCGTCCTGGCGTCCGCGCACCTGGCGACCGCGCAGTGGGTGGAGCTGGCCCGTTCCCACGACGCCGAGCGCGGGCATGCGCTCGCGCGGCTCGCCGCCGCCTGCTTCGCCGAGCCGAACCCCACGGTGACCAAGGCGGTACTCCACGCCCAGGGCCGCATTCCCACCCCCGCGGTCCGGCTGCCCCTGCTGCCCGCCGGGCGGCCGGCAGTCGAGACGGCTCTTCGGGCACTCGCCGCGGCGGGGGATACTCGGGACCGTACGTACGCACTGATCGGAGAGACCGGATGAGGATCGGAATCGTCGGAGCCACCGGCCAGGTCGGCGGCGTCATGCTCAAGGTGCTGGCCGAGCGTGACTTCCCGGTGGAGCGGCTGCGGCTGTTCGCGTCGCCCCGTTCCGCGGGGCGGACGCTGCCGTGGAAGGACGGCGAGATCACCATCGAGGACGCGGCGACCGCCGACTACGCGGGTCTCGACATCGTCCTGTTCTCCGCGGGCGGCGCCACCTCCAAGGCGCTCGCCCCCAAGGTCGCCGCCGCGGGCGCGGTCGTGATCGACAACTCCTCCGCCTGGCGCATGGACCCCGAGGTCCCGCTCGTGGTGTCCGAGGTCAATCCGCACGCGATCGCCGACCGTCCCAAGGGCATCATCGCCAACCCGAACTGCACCACGATGGCCGCGATGCCGGTGCTGCGCCCGCTGCACGAGGAGGCGGGGCTGACCGCGCTGGTCGCCACCACCTACCAGGCGGTCTCCGGCTCGGGCCTGGCCGGTGTGGCGGAGCTCGACGGGCAGATCCGCAAGGTCGCCGACGAGGCGACCGGGCTGACCTTCGACGGCGCGGCCGTGGAGTTCCCCGAGCCCGCGGTCTACCGGCGGCCCATCGCCTTCAACGTCGTCCCGCTGGCCGGGAAGATCGTCGACGACGGCCGCTTCGAGACCGACGAGGAGCAGAAGCTCCGCAACGAGTCCCGCAAGATCCTGGAGATCCCGGAGCTGAAGGTGTCCGGCACCTGTGTGCGCGTGCCGGTCTTCTCCGGGCACTCGATCCAGGTCAACGCCCGCTTCGCGCGCCCGATCAGCGTCGAGCGCGCCTACGAGCTGCTGGCCGCGGCGCCCGGCGTGGAGCTGTCGGAGATCCCCACCCCGCAGCAGGCCGCCGGCAGCGACCCCTCCTACGTGGGCCGGATCCGTGCCGACGAGACCGTCGAGCACGGCCTCGCCCTCTTCCTGTCCAACGACAACCTCCGCAAGGGCGCGGCGCTCAACGCCGTGCAGCTCGCCGAGCTGGTCGCGGCGGAGCGGCGGGGCTGACGCACCCGCTCCCCTCGTCGCCCGATGCCCCGGCCGCGCGGCCGGGGCATCGGCGTTCGTCCGGGCCGCTCTTGACCCTCACACCGTGTGAGGCCCTGCACTGGGAGGCGTCATGTTCGGCATCGGAGACTTCGCCAGGCACGGCCGCGTGTCGGTCCGCATGCTGCGTCATTACGACGCGGTGGGACTGCTGCGCCCGGACCGTGTCGACCCCGCCAGCGGCTACCGCTCGTACGCCGCGGGGCAGCTCGCCCGGCTCAACCGGATCATCGCGCTCAAGGATCTCGGTTTCACCCTCGAACAGGTGCGGTCGATCCTCGACGAGGAGGTCGGCGCCGACGAGCTGCGCGGCATGCTGCGGTTGCGCCGCGCCGAGCTCGCGGCGGCCATGGCCGCGGACGCGGCACGGCTGGCCGGGGTCGAGGCGAGGCTGCGGATCATCGAGAGCGAGGGACGAATGGATTCCGACGACGTGGTCGTCAAGCGGGTGCCCGCCGTGCGGCTGGCCGAACTCACCGCCACGGCGGCCGGGTTCGAGCCGGCGCAGATCGGCCCGGTGATCCAGCCGCTGTACGGCGAGCTGTGCCGCCGGCTGGAAGCGGCGGGGGTGCGGCCGGTGGGACCGAGTGTCGCCCATTACGAGGAGGCGCCCGGCGGCGAGGGCGCGGTCGTGGTGCACGCGGGGCTCCAGGTGGACGTGGAGCCGGACGCCGGGTACGACTTCGCGGTCGTGGACCTGCCGGCGATCGGGAGCGCCGCGACGATCGTGCACCGCGGGTCCATGGACGACGTCCTGCGCACCGAGCAGACGCTCGCCCGCTGGATCGACGCCCACGGCCACCGCTCCACCGGCTACCCGCGTGAGCTGTACCTGGAGGCCGGCGGCCACCCCGACACCTGGGTGACGGAACTGCAGCAGCCGCTGGCCCCCGGGGACTGATCCGCCGGCCGGTCAGCCCATCGGCCGGCCCTCGCGGGCCGCGAGGTCGACCAGTTCGAAGGCCGTCCGGCCGTCCAGGGACTCGCGGACGATGTCCGCGTGCCCGGCGTGCCGGGCGGTCTCCTCGATGAGGTGGAGCAGGATCCAGCGGGCGCTGACCTTCATGCCCGGCGGGTTCCACGGCGCGTCCGGCAGGGCGACCGTTCCCTCCAGGTCGGGGAGGGCCAGGACGGCCGCCTCGGTCTCGCGGGCGATCGCCGACCAGGCGTCCAGCCAGCCGGCGAGGGTCTCGCCCTCCAGCAGGCGGAAGCCGTTGACGTAGTCCTCGCGGGTGCCCGCCTTCTCCGCGCGGCCGAGCAGCAGGCCCTGCACCCAGGTCTCCTCGGTGCGGGCGACGTGCTTGACCAGCCCGGCGAGGTTCAGCTCGCTCGCGCTCGGCCGCGACGCGGCCTGCTCGTCGTCCAGCCCCAGCACCGCCCGGCGCACACCGGCGCGCTGCGACTCCAGGTAGGCCAGCAGCGCGTCCCGCTCGTCCGTCTCGTTGCGAACCACCGTCGGCATCGTGCACCCCTTGTCCGTCGTTCGCCGGTGTTCCCGGCTTCGCTTGCGTCTTCGACGGTACGGAGCATTGCGGTCAGTTCCGGTCCGCAATGCCGAAGGCGCCGTCGGACAGCAGGGGAACGGCGGCGGAGGCGTCGATCTCGGTGGCGACGGCGACGTCCTCGGGGAAGCCGCCCTCGGCCAGTTCCCGGCCCGAGGCGCACGCGGCGACCGCCGCGGCCGGGTCGGGGGTGGCGGTCCACAGCACCGCGGCCGCGCCCGCTTCCGGGGACGGTGCGGCCCACGGTGCCCGGGCGCACAGCGCGGCAGCGACCGCCCCGGCCCCGAGCAGGTCCTCCAGCGCCGGGCGCAGGCTTCCGTCCGGCCACCGCTCCCCGGCGGGGACCACGGCGACCGGCCGTTCGGGGGTCCCGTATCCCTGCTGGGCGAGCCAGGTGCCGACCGCCGCGGCGTTGCGCAGGCAGCCCGCGATCACCGTCGAGCCCTCACCGGCCGCCGCGGCGATGGCCGAACCGTTCGGCGACGGCAGTACCAGCCGTCCCGTGTGCGGCGCCCCCCGCAGCGCGGCCGGGGAGAGCGACCACGGCTGTTCCGCGGTCACCTCCCGCCGCCCCACCGCCAGGGGGGCGCCCACGCGGTCCGCGTACTCCCGCGCCGACGCGTCCCGCCAGGCGTACGGATGCACCCGGGTCCCGCCCTCCACGGCCACCGACACCGCGGTGGTGAACGACAGCACGTCCACCACGACCAGGCCCGCGACCTCGGGTCCCAGCCGCCGCGCGCCCTCGGGCCCCCACTCCAGCCGGACCCCGTGCCCGGACTGGAGCCGCCAGGAAGCGGCGGTCACGGCGCGGTCGGGCGGTCCGCCGGGGCGGGGGCGAGGCCGGCGGCGACGAGGCCGGCGAAGACGGCCTTGCCGAGGGTCTGCACGGCGGACTGAGGGCGGACCATGACGGTGAACTCCTTGATGCGGCCGGCGTCGTCGAAGTGGAGGAGGTCGATGCCGTGGATGTCCTTGCCGTCCACAGTGGCGCGGAAGAGCAGGATCTCCGAGGGCGCCTCGTCCCCGTCGCCGCTGGTGGCCGAGGTGCCGTCGAAGCGGCCGATGTAATGGAAGCCCTCGAACGTGCGCAGCAGGACGCCGAAGAGGCCGAGCACCATCTGCTTGCCCTCGAAGGGGGTGAAGGTCACCGGGCTGTAGAACCGGATGTCGTCGGTGAAGAGGTCGTCGAGGACGGCGAGGTCACCGGTCTCCACGGCGGTGCGGAAGCGGTCCGTGGTGGTGGTCGTCATGGGCCTGCCGCCTTCCGGGGCCCGGGCCCCAGTCATGAGATTGATCAGTCAATTCCATGACTATCACGCTCGCGGCGCCGCCGGACAGATCCCGGAAGGCCCGGCCTGCGACGGCCGTCACATCCCCTTAACGAGACTTTTGCAAGCACTCTGCTTGCAAAAGTTAGCACCGCGGGGCATGCTCGAAGACATGGCTTCACTGAACGTCGGCAACCTCGGTGAGTATCTGCGGGAGCAGCGCCGCAACGCGAAGCTCTCGCTGCGCCAGCTCGCCGACGCCGCGGGGGTGTCCAACCCGTACCTCAGCCAGATCGAGCGCGGGCTGCGCAAGCCCAGTGCCGACATCCTGCAGCAACTGGCGAAGGCGCTGCGCATCTCCGCCGAGACCCTGTATGTGCAGGCGGGGATCCTCGACGAGCGGGACCAGGGCGACGGCCGGGAGGTCCGTACCGCCATCCTGGCCGACACGGCGATCAACGAGAAGCAGAAGCAGGTCCTGCTGCAGATCTACGAGTCGTTCCGCAGGGAGAGCGCCGTGGTGGAGGAAGCTCAGGACGAGCAGTCCGCCGCGCCGCACGAGCGCGCGGCGAAGGAGGCGGCGGCGCACCAGGCTGCCGCCGTGCTGAAGCCGAAGGCGACCGCCGGACCGGACGACGGGGGCGGCGGCGACGCCGCGGCCGCCGAGTGACCGGCGGACTCAACAGACGTACACGCCACCACCTCATACGGGAGAACCCTCATGGCGATCACCGACGACCTCGTCAAGACCCTCAAGGACCCGACCCCGCTCTACGCGCTGGCCGGCACCGCCGATCTCGCGGCCGAGAAGCTGAAGGAGGTCCAGCCGCTGATCGAGAAGATCCGCAGCGAGGCCCCCGACCGGATCGAGAAGATCCGCGGCACCGACGCCAAGGCCGTGCAGGAGAAGGTGACGGCGCAGGCCAAGGGCGCGCAGAACCGGGCGCAGGCCAAGGTCAACGAGCTCTTCGGCAGCATTGACACCGACCTGCGCAAGCTGCGTGACTCCGCCCAGGACTTCGCGCTCCAGCAGGTGGGCCGCGCCGCCGAGTACGCGGTCCGCGCCAAGGAGACCTACGACGGCCTGGCCGAGCGCGGCAAGGGCGCGGTCGCGACCTGGCGCGGCGAGGCCGCCGACCAGGTCGAGGACATCGCGGTCGCGATCGAGGGCGAGCCGCAGCCGCAGCCGCGTCCGGCTGCCGCGCAGCCCGCCCCGGCGCCGGCCCCCGTGCAGAACAACTCCGTGCCCGCCCCGGCGCCGGCCCCGGCCGACGACCGTTCCGCCGCCGCGAAGAAGGCCCCGGCGGCCAAGAAGCCGGCCCCGGCCGCCCGCAAGAGCGCCCCGGGCAAGCCGGCCTCCTGAGGCCCGCGCACCCGCGCACACCCGCGCATCCGGAGGGCCGGGCACGCATCGCGTGCCCGGCCCTCCCCATGACCCCATGGCGCTTCGCACAGGGGGGCGCCCCCGCCGTGCCCGGCCGGGTACGGTGGGAGCCGACGACGGAGGTGGACCGCAATGCTGGTCACAGGTTTCCTGGGCGTACTGGGACTACTGTCCTGGGCGCTCTTCCTGCTCGCGCTCTTCGCGCTGGTCGACGCCGCGATTCATCGCCAGGACGCCTACCGCGCCGCCGACAAGAAGACCAAGGCGTTCTGGCTGATCGTCCTCGCGCTCGCCGCGGTGGTGATGAAGATCTTCTCGATCCTGTCGTTCCTGCCGGTCTTCGGTCTGATCGCGGTGATCGTCTACATGGTGGACGTGCGGCCGAAGCTCCGCGAAGTCGCGGGCAAGGGCGGCCCCCGGCGCCGCGGCGGCAGCAGCAGTGACGGGCCGTACGGGCCCTTCAACCGCTGAACCCGCTGAGCCGGCTGAATCCGCTGAGTCCGGTGCCGGTCAGGCGCCGGACTCCAGCAGCAGCAGCGCCACGTCGTCCGTCAGCTCCTCGCCGTTGAGCTCCCGCACCTCGGTGACCGCGGCGTCCAGTAGTTCCTCGCCGGTCAGCCCGGCGGCCAGCTGCCGCCCGATCAGCTCGACCATGCCCTCCTGGCCGAGCCGCTGCGGGCCCCGGCCGACGCGGCCCTCGATGAGCCCGTCCGTGTAGAGCATCAGGCTCCACGCCTCGCCGAGCTCGATCCGCGCGCGCTCCCAGCCCGACGCGCCGGGCAGCAGGCCGAGCGCCGGGCCGCCGTGCTCGTACGGCAGCAGCTGCGGGGCCATCCCGGACAGCGACACCAGCGGGGCGGGGTGGCCGGCCAGATAGAGGTCGGCGGAGCGGCCGTCCGCGGCGATGTCGACCTGGCAGAGGGTCGCGAAGATCTCCTCGTCGGGCCGCTCGTGCTCCAGCACCTGCTGAAGCGTGCGGAGCAGCGCGTCGCCGCAGAGTCCGGCGAAGGTCAGCGCGCGCCACGCGATGCGCAGTTCCACGCCCAGGGCGGCCTCGTCGGGGCCGTGGCCGCAGACGTCGCCGATCATGGCGTGCACGGTGCCGTCGGGGGTGCGCACGGTGTCGTAGAAGTCGCCGCCGAGCAGGGCGCGGCTGCGGCCGGGCCGGTAGTGGGCCGCGAAGCGCAGGTCGGCGCCGTGCAGCAGCGGGGTCGGCAGCAGGCCGCGCTCCAGCCGGGAGTTCTCCTGGGCGAGCAGCCGGGTCTCGGTGAGCTGGCGCTGCGCGACGTCGGCACGCTTGCGTTCCACCGCGTAGCGGATGGCCCGGGTCAGGTGGGAGGGCTCCAGGTCGGCGGGGGTGAGCTGGTCCTGGGCGCCGACGCGGACCGCCTCGGCGGCGCGTTCGGTGTCAGTGCCCGTGGTGAGGACGAGCACGGCGGTGTGCGGGGCCAGCCGCAGCAGCTGCCGCAGCCCGTCGAGACCGGCGGCGGTGTTCGGGCCGAGGTCCAGCAGGATGCAGTTGACGTCGTCGCGGAGCAGCCGCTCGGCCTCGGTCAGGTTGCGGGCGCGGCGGATGCGGACGCGGGTTCCCGAGACGTCCAGGAGGTCGGGGACGGTGAAGGTGCCGGAGGGGTCCTCACCGATGACGAGCAGCGTCAGGGCAGGGGAGGTCCGGCCCTCGGCGGGCAGTACTTCCTGGCGCGGTCCCGGCACGGTGACGAACCGGTCGGCCCGCCGTTCGGCCGCGGGCATCTCCGACATCGGGCAATTCCTTCCCTCCCCCCGAGGGCAACGTCCCGGAACGGTGGTGCCACCGCCTGCTCCGGGCTCACTGAAGGGCGACCATAGCGGTACCGCATGTCCGCGGGGGAGGGCCTGCCGGTAAACCGCCCGTGTCATATGCGCCTGCGAGCTGGGGATTTCGGCGTTCGAGGGGCGAAACGGACATGAGCAACGTCACGTCCCGGCAGGCGCCGAGTGGTCCCCGTCACGTCGGCGGGGCCGTGCGCCGCAGGTCACCCGTCGCCGCGCGGCCGGGCACCGGCACCGCCCCCAGTGATCAGCCGGAACCGGGGGCCAGCGCCTCCCAGCGCACGGTCACCTCGCCCTGCCGCCAGCGCGCCGCGGTGTCCGTCACCGGCCAGCCGCCGGGGCCGGCCAGGCTCCCGACCGTACGGATCCAGCGCTGCCGCGCGCCCAGCGACGCGAAGGGCGCGGCCGCCGCCCAGGCCCGGTCGAAGTCCGTGAGGAAGGCGTGCACCGGCTCGCCCGGAACATTGCGGTGGATCAGCACCTTCGGGAGGCGTTCGGCCAGGTCGGAGGGGCGTTCCAGGGAACCCAGCCGGGTCGCGAACGTCACCGTGCGCGGGCCCTCCGGGCCGATCGCCACCCACACGTGGCGGCGGCCGATCTCGTCGCAGGTCCCCTCCACCAGCAGCCCGTCCGGGGCGAGCCGGGACCGCAGCCGGTCCCACACCTCCGCGACCCGCGCCTCGTCGTACTGCCGCAGCACGTTCGCCGCCCTGATCAGCGCAGGCCTGCGGTCGCCTGGCAGCGGCACCTCGAAACCGCCGTGCGCGAAGGAGAGCCCCTCGCGGGCGTAGGGCGCCGCGGCCTCGACCCGCCCGGGGTCGATCTCGATGCCGACGACCTCCGCGTCCGCGCGGATCGTGCGCAACCGCCGCATCAGCTCCAGCGCCGTCCACGGCGCGGCGCCGTACCCCAGGTCCACGGCGAGCGGATCCTCCGCGCGCCGCAGCGCGGCACCGTGCGCCGCCACGATCCACCGGTCCATGCGGCGCAGGCGGTTCGGATTGGTCGTCCCCCGCGTCACTTCCCCGACCGGCCGCCTCGCTCGCATACGCCGAGCCTATGCGAGCCCCGCAAAGCCCCCGACGGCGCGGACGCGTGCGACGCCTCAGGCCGGGCAGCGGCTCTGGAGGGGCTCCCGGGGCGTGCGGTGCGCTCGCGCCGTACCGGGCCGGCCGCCAGTGTCACGCTTTGGCAAAGCGGAAATGGAACTCGGCTACTGACCGGTTGTAGAGGTTCGGGGCCGGACCGCGCGCGAGCGGCGGCCCGCCCTGTGGACAACAAGGAGGCACGGCGACGTGAGCCAGTACGTGGCGAGGGTCCTGGGTGGTGGTGCGACCCGCCGGCTGCGCAGGCACGGCGTCGGCGGACGCCGTCCGCGGCGCGTGGCGATGCTCAGCGTGCACACGTCCCCGCTCCACCAGCCGGGTACCGGCGACGCGGGCGGGATGAACGTCTACATCGTGGAGCTGGCCAAGCGGCTCGCCGAGGGCTCCGGCATCGAGGTGGAGATCTTCACCCGGGCCACCACGGCCGCGCTGCCGCCCTGTGTGGAGCTCGCCCCGGGCGTCCTCGTACGCCACGTGGACGCGGGCCCCTACGAGGGCCTGGCCAAGGAGGACCTGCCGGCCCAGCTGTGCGCCTTCACGCACGGTGTGATGCAGGCCGAGGCCAGCCACCGCCAGGGCCACTACGACCTCGTGCACTCCCACTACTGGCTGTCCGGGCACGTCGGCTGGCTCGCCTCCGAGCGCTGGGGCGTTCCGCTGGTGCACGCGATGCACACCATGGCGAAGGTCAAGAACGCCTGCCTGGCCGAGGGCGACACGCCCGAACCCGCGGCCCGGGTCATCGGCGAGACGCAGATCGTCACCGCGGCCGACCGGCTCATCGCCAACACCGCCGAGGAGTCCCGCGAACTCGTCCGGCACTACGAGGCCGACCCCCACAAGGTCGCCGTCGTCCACCCCGGCGTCAACCTGGACCGCTTCCGCCCCGACCCGCTCGGCGGCTCCGGCGGGCGTGCCGCCGCGCGGGCCCGGCTGGGCCTGCCGCAGGACGCGGTGATCCCGCTGTTCGCCGGTCGGATACAGCCGCTCAAGGCGCCGGACGTCCTGCTGCGGGCGGTGGCGATCCTGCTCGGCGAGGACCCGTCGCTGCGCGAGCGGCTGGTCGTCCCGGTGGTCGGCGGCCCGAGCGGCAGCGGCCTGGCGAAGCCGGAGCGGCTGCACAAGCTGGCGGCCCGGCTCGGCATCTCCGACCTCGTACGGTTCCAGCCGCCGGTCGGCCAGGACCGGCTCGCCGACTGGTACCGGGCCGCGTCGGTGCTGGTCATGCCCTCGTACAGCGAATCGTTCGGACTGGTGGCGATCGAGGCGCAGGCCTGTGGCACACCGGTGGTGGCGGCGCGGGTCGGCGGCCTGCCGGTGGCCGTGAAGGACGGCGAGACCGGCTTCCTCGTGCCCGGCCACGAACCGGGCGACTACGCCCGCGCGCTGCGCCGCTTCGTCGACCACCCGCACCTCGTCGACTCGATGGGCGAGGCCGCGGCCCGCCACGCCGAGTGCTTCGGCTGGGGCGCGGCGGCCGGCAGGACCGCCGAGGTCTACGCGGGTGCGATGGCCGAGCGGCGGCGTCGCCTACGATCGCCGCATGGGTGAGCGGGAGCAGGCGGCGGCACGGTCGGCGGTCGAGCAGGCACTGAGGGAGGCCGAACTCGACTGGGAGACCGGCGCGTCCGGTGAGTACGTCGTCAAGCTGCCCGGCACGCGCAAGCTGTCCACCACCGTGGCCCTGGCCGTCGGCCGGCACACCCTCTCCGTCAACGCCTTCGTCGTGCGCCGCCCCGACGAGAACCACGAAGCGTTCTACCGCTGGCTGCTGGAGCGCAACACCCGTATGTACGGGGTGAGTTACGCCATCGACGGACTCGGCGACGTCTATCTCGCGGGCCGGCTGCCGCTCGTCGCGGTCGTCCCCGAGGAGATCGACCGGCTGCTCGGCGCGGTCGTGGAGCACGCG
This sequence comes from Streptomyces sp. NPDC088732, assembly GCF_044751205.1. Lineage (NCBI taxonomy): Bacteria > Bacillati > Actinomycetota > Actinomycetes > Kitasatosporales > Streptomycetaceae > Streptomyces > Streptomyces sp. NPDC088732. The sequence continues at coordinate 126,391 of NZ_JBIVLI010000019.1, read as the reverse complement.
GACGGCAGCTTCAACACCCTTCTGGAGCTGGGCTTCGCGACGGCGATCCGCAAGGAGCACGCGTGGCGGACGGCACGCGGCGAGTCGACGCGCAACCTGGAGGCCTTCGCCCACCTCACCGGCAAGACGGACGCCTGAGGGTGCGACACACCCTCTGCGCCGCGCAGGCCCCTGGCCGACCCGGGCTAGTGGTCGGCCGTCGGCCCCGGTACGCGGTCCAGGGCCGGCGCCACCGCGCCGACGGGCTCGGGGTGCTGCTGCGTGCGCTCGCGCAGCAGCAGCCAGTACCCGGCGCCCGCCACGGTGCCGACCACCGCGCACGCCCCCCACGCCACGCCGCCGCCCCAGCGGTCCAGCGCCACGCCGCCCAGCAGCGGTCCGGCGAAGGCCGCGGCCGGCCAGGCGATGGAGTACATGCCCTGGTAGCGGCCGCGGGCGTGCGTCGGGGAGAGGTCGGCGACCAGCGACATCGAGGCGGGCGCGTGCAGGATCTCGCCGATCGTCCACACCGCCACGGTGAAGGCGTAGAAGGCCACCGACCCGGCGAAGGCGGTGAGCCCGAAGCCCCAGCCCATCAGCACGGTGCCCGCGGTGAGCAGCGCCGCCCGGCTGCGGCCCTCGACCATGCGGGTCAGCGGGATCTGCAGCAGCACGATCAGCAGCCCGTTGAGGCCGATGACCAGGCCGTACTGGCCCGCGCTGAAGCCCTGGCGGCCCATGTCGACGGACAGCGTGGTCGAGCCCTGCTGGGTGACCGTGCCGAGCAGGAACGTCAGCGCGACGAACGCCATGAAGCGCCGGTCGCGCAGCACGATGCCGAGGCCGACGCGTGACGTCCCGGCGGCGGCCGAGGCGGTGTCGTTCCCGCTCGCGGGCATGGTCTCCGGGACCTTCGCCCAGATCACCAGGGCGCACAGCAGCGTCATCACGGCGCCGCCGAAGAACAGCCAGAAGTAGCCCTGCGACGCGATGAGCCCGGCCGCCGCGGAGGACACGCCGAAGCCGATGTTGATCGCCCAGTAGTTGAGGGAGAAGGCCCGCACGCGGTCCTTCGCGGGCACCATGTCGGCCATCATCGCCTGCACCGCGGGCCGCGAGGCGCTGCTCGCCACGCCGAGCACGGTCGCCACGGCCGCGATCGCGACCTGCCCGTTGACGTAGGCCAGTGCGGCCGTGCCGGCCGCGGCGCCGAGCTGCGCCAGCAGCATCGTCGACCGCCGCCCGACCCGGTCGGTCAGCACGCCGCCGACGACCGCGCCGACGGCGCCGCCCAGGCCGTACAGCGAGGCCACCAGGCCCGCGTAGGTCGCGGAGTAGCCGCGGTCCAAGGTCAGGTACAGCGCCAGGAACGTCACCACGAAGGCGCCGAGCCGGTTGATCAGCGTGCTGGTCCACAGCCACCAGAAGGTCCGGGGAAGCCCCGACACGGTCTCCCGTACGGCTCGTACGACAGCGGGCACGGCGGCGACTCCTCGCGGATGGTAGGCGTAATAGGCCAAGGTGGCTTGCGCAGCTTACCGGTGCCCTCCGCGGGGGGCCAAGGGGTTTTCTCCTAGACTCCAGGCATGGCTGATGCTCCGTACAAGCTGATCCTCCTCCGCCACGGCGAGAGCGAATGGAACGCGAAGAACCTCTTCACCGGATGGGTTGACGTCAACCTCAACGAGAAGGGCGAGAAGGAGGCGGTCCGGGGCGGCGAGCTGCTGCAGGACGCCGGTCTGCTCCCCGACGTCGTCCACACCTCCCTCCAGAAGCGCGCGATCCGCACCGCGCAGCTGGCCCTCGAGGCCGCCGACCGGCACTGGATCCCCGTCCACCGCAGCTGGCGCCTCAACGAGCGCCACTACGGCGCCCTCCAGGGCAAGGACAAGGCGCAGACCCTCGCCGAGTTCGGCGAGGAGCAGTTCATGCTCTGGCGCCGCTCCTACGACACCCCGCCGCCGCCGATCGCCGAGGACAGCGAGTTCTCGCAGGCCGGCGACGCGCGCTACGCCTCCATCCCCCCGGAGCTGCGCCCGCGCACGGAGTGCCTCAAGGACGTCGTCGAGCGCATGCTGCCGTACTGGTACGACGGCATCGTCCCGGACCTCCTCGCCGGCCGCACCGTGCTCGTCGCCGCCCACGGCAACAGCCTCCGCGCCCTCGTCAAGCACCTCGACGGCATCTCCGACGCCGACATCGCGGGCCTGAACATCCCCACCGGCATCCCGCTCGCCTACGAGCTCGACGCCGACTTCCGCCCCGTCACCCCGGGCGGCCGCTACCTCGACCCCGAGGCGGCCGCGGCGGCGATCGAGGCCGTGAAGAACCAGGGCAAGAAGAAGTAACCCCGACCGGGCAAGCCCCCTACCTGCGGTCCTCCGCGGGGAGGGGGCTTGTTGCTGCGCCCGGACTGTCCGTGGGCCGCGTGCTCAGTCCTTGAGGAACACCGGCCCCAGCCGTTCTCTCGTCTCCGCCTGTGCGCCCACCTCGCGGAGGGCCGCGACGGCCGCCGCAGCGACGTCCTCGGGCACGCGGGCGAGAATCACGGCGGGGACCTGCGTCACCAGAACCTTGCTGTGCCAGAGGCTCAGCCCCTTCAGCCGGCGTACAACCTTGGCGACATCCAGCACGCGGGCGCCCGGATCGGTGAGCACCGCGTCATGGGGCTTCTCGTCGCACACCAGAACCACGGACTCGACCGTCATCGCTCCCCCCGCGTCTCTCTCCGGTTCGGAGCCTACGAGCCCGCAGGTGCTGTGTCGCATCAATTTGGTGGCGTCCAAGACGGTGGCGAGCAGCAGGTGTACGTACAGCGTTCCGGCGCCCGGCTGCCTGATGGGCCGTGCCGACGTCGGCCGGGACAACTCAGCCGAGGTAGAAGTCCTTGCGGGCCGCGACGAACGCCTCGATGGACTGGGCCGGGGTGCCCGTGACGCGCTCGACGCCGTCCGCGGTGCGGTGGTAACGGTTGTCCCGATGCAGTCGGGCCATGGTGGCGACATGCTGCTCGAGGTGCGGCGGCATCCCCAACTGCGGAAGCCGGGCCTCCCATCGTTCGACGGGCATGTCGGCATAGGACACCGGACGCCCCAGCGCCCGGGAGAATTCCGCGGCCAGCTCCGTCATGTCGACCGACCGCGGCCCGGTCAGTTCGTAGACCTGCCCGATGTGGGCAGCAGGGTCGCGCAGCACGGTGGCGATCACCCGGGCGACGTCGTCCACGGCGACCGGCGAGGTGCGTCCGGTGCCGAACGGCAGCGCGATGGTGCCGTTCTCCTGGATCGACCGCGCCGCCATCATGGTGAACAGGGGGGTGTCCAGGAACGCCGTCGGCCGGATGTGGACCACCGGCAGACCCGCCCAGTCGAACACCTGCTCCGCCAGCCAGTGCAGTCGCTGCTGGTGCGATTCCTCCGTACTGGTGGGTGTCATCTGCGACACCGTCATCTGTGACAGGTCGACCAGCGCGTCCAGTTTCCCGTACTCCTTCGCGACGGAAGCCACCACGGTCGCCGCCAGCAGGTGGTCCGGCGATACGCGCATGCCGAAGTACATCCGTGCCACGCCCCGCAGCGCGGCCGCTACGGTCTCGGGCCGGGTCAGGTCGCCGATGACGACCTCGGCGCCCAGGGCCCGCAGCTCGGCGGCCCGCTCGTCCTCGCGGCGGACCATGAAACGTACCGGCACATCCCGAGCACGCAGGTACTCGAAGACCGTGCGGCCCACGCCGCCGGCACCGGGGATGAGCACGAGATTGTCGGCAGCCATCGGTCGATCTCCTTCGAAAGTGGTGAAAGTCTCTGAGTCGGCAGGTGGCCCCGTGGCACCAAGCAGTCCAGCGATGCGAGCTCGGGCTCCGCGACGGCGCTGCGGGGACGGGCTCAGGCGGTCCGCCGCCGGGACGTGTCACTGCCGGCGGCCACCGGGGCAGTCCTGCCCGGCAGGAAGATCAGCACGACGACCGCGCCGACCAGGGCGACGGCCGCCGACCCTGTCGCGGTGATGTGCATGGCATGGAGGAAGGCGTCGTGCGCGGGCTGCACCAGAGCCCTGCCCGCAGGTCCCAGCTTTTCCGCGACGGCCAGGGTTGCCTGGACGGATTCGCCGGCGGCGTGCCGGTCGGAGGCGGGCAGTACGCCCAAGTGGCCGGCGATGCCGTTGCGGTAGGTGGTGGAGAGCAGCGACCCCAGTACGGCGACCCCCATGGCGCCGCCGACCTGCCGGAACGTGTTGTTGACCGCGGATCCGGAGCCGGCCTTCTCCCGCGGCAGCGAAGACATGATCATGACGGTGGCGGGCGGCATCACATGGGCCATCCCCGTGCCCATGAGGAAGAACGCCACCTCCAGGACCCAGATCGGGGTGTCCTGGCCGAGCAGCAGGAAGCCGGCGAAGCCCACGGCGGTCAGCACGAGACCGGCGGCGCACACGGCTCGGGCGCCGAAGCGGCCCACGACCAGCCGGGCGCGCGGGGCGAAGAACATCTGGGAGGCGGCCAGCGGCAGCACGAGCAGGCCGGATTGCAGGACGCTGTAGCCGCGCACGCTCTGGTTGTAGAAGACGCTGAAGAACGTGACGCCCATGAGGGCGAAGAAGACCAGGCCGATGGCGGCGACCGAGGCGGAGAACCGCCGGTTGCGGAAGTAGCCGACATCGAGGGCCGGATGGTCGCTGCGTGCCTCGTACACCACGAAGCCGGCGAGGACGGCCAGGCCGCCGAGGATCGTCGCCCAGGCCTCGGGCCGGGTGAAGTCGCCGTACTGGCCGCCCTTGATGATGCCGTAGACCAGTACGGCCAGACCGACGACCGAGAGCAGCACGCCGACCGGGTCGAGCCTGCCGGGCCTGGGGTCCTTGGAGTCGGGGACGATCGCCACCATGGCGACCAGTGCGGCGACCACGACGGGGACGTTGACCAGGAAGACCGAGCCCCACCAGAAGTGCTGCAGCAGAACGCCGCCGGCGATGGGGCCCGCGGCGATGGCGAACCCGACCACTCCGGTCCATATGCCGATGGCCCTGGGCTGCTCCGCGGGCTCGAAGACGTTCATGATGATCGCGAGGGTGGCGGGCAGGATGAACGCTCCTCCGAAGCCCATCACGGCGCGGAAGGCGATGAGTTGCCCGGAGGAGTCCGACAGCGCGGACAGCACCGATCCGGCGCCGAACACGGCCATGCCGAAGAGCAGCACCTTCTTGCGGCCGAGCCGGTCACCCAGCAGGCCCGCGGTGAAGAGCAGTCCGGCGAAGACCAGTGTGTAGGAGTTGACCGCCCACTCCAGCTGGCTCTGGGTGGAGCCGAGTCCGGTCGGGGCGGGCTGCGCGATGGTCCTCATCGCCACGTTGAGGATCGAGTTGTCCAGCATCACCACCAGAAGGCTGAACGCGAGCACGGTCAGGACGGCCCAGCGTCGACGATGCACCTCTTCGGAAATCCTGCGTCGTCCGTCGGGCGGCGCGAGGGGCGTGGACGCCGCAGGCGTCGAGGGCTCGGAGGGGGTGGGTGGTGGTGCCACAGGGGTCTCCAGTGTTGTTCTTGGTGGTGGTGCGACTGCTGTGCGAGGGGAGTCGGCCGGGGACGGTACGACGGGGCACAAGGCCGTCCTGACCTGCCAGGAGTCCGCTCAACCCGAAATAGCTGTCGCTCTAACACTAAACACAGGATAGAATAGATGCCAAGCGACAGTTATTCGAGGAGAGTGATCCCGTGGGCCGCGTGTCCAAGGCGCAGGCGCAGGAGAACCGGGAGTACGTCCTGGCCACCGCCTCGCGGATGTTCCGGGAGAAGGGCACCGCGGTCAGCATCGCCGACCTGATGAAAGCCTCCGGGCTCTCCCACGGCGCGTTCTACAAGCAGTTCGCTTCCAAGGACGACCTGGTCGACGAGGCCATCGCCCACGCCTTCGAGGACCCGGCCGCACACTCGCCGGCCGGTCTCGAGGAACCCGCCGGGGACCACGAGGCCGCCCGCAGGACGCTGATCGAGCAATACCTGTCGGTCTGGCACCGCGACCACGCCGGGGACGGCTGCCCCGTCTCGGGATTCGCCGCCGACCTGGGGCGCGAACCCGACCAGGCCGCCCGCTCGCAGCAGGTCTACATCAAGGGAGTACGCAGTCGCGCCGCCCGGCTGGCCTCCGGCGACGACGACGGCATGGCGCAGCTGTGCACCATGGTCGGCGCCCTCGTCCTCGCCCGCGCCACCCGGGGCAACCCCATCTCCGAAGAACTGATGCAGTCCGCGCGCACCGCTCTCACCAAGAACGAGATCGGGCCGCCCGCACCGCAAGGGCGCACGGACGCACCGGAAGCATGACGGTGCCGGCCGGCGGGACCGTCCGGGCCGGGAGGGGCCTCGCGCCGGAGCCAGGTCCGGTGTCGGCGGGCGCTGGTAGAACACGCGTATGACGTTCAGATTCGAAGCGCACATCGTCTGCGGGCTCGACGATCCCGAGCAGGACGGCACCTTGATCGCCGGGTTGGCCGAGTCCGACGAGGAGGAGGACTTCTCGCTGACGTTCATGTGCCGCCTCGACGAGCCCGACGAACAGGACGTGCGGCTCGGCTTCGACTCGCACTGCGTCGTCACGCCCGACCAGAACACCGCGTACGGGTGCGTACGCCGGGCCGAACTGGACGGGGACGTCCTGCGGATCACGCTGGACCCCGAGTCCGTGGACGCGCTCGCCCTGGATGCCCCGATCGTCGAAGCCGTCCTGCGTGCGCCGGCCGCGGAGGTGGCCCGCATGCTCGGCGTCCTCGCGCGCATCCTGGCCTACGGGCGGCCCGGCGCCCGTCCGCTGGTGGTCTCCCTGCAGGAGGAGGCCAACGAGCGCCGCGGCACGCCCATTTGGGCCCGCTCCGGCGACGTGACTGCCTAGACTCGGCAAATGACCTTGGAATGGGAACAGGTAATCGTCCACTCCGTGGACCCCGCGGCGCTCGGGCAGTGGTGGGCCGAGGCCCTCGGGTGGGTCGTGGTGCACTCCTCCGACGACGAGTTCGAGATCCGCCCGGAGGCGGACCGCACGCCGGGGCTGGACTTCGTCCGGCTCGCGGAGGCCAAGCAGGCCAAGAGCCGGCTGCACCTGGACTTCCGGCCGGACGACCAGGCCGCCGAGGTGGCACGTCTGGAGGCGCACGGCGCGAAGCGGGTCGACATCGGCCAGGGCGAGCAGTCGTGGGTGGTCATGGCGGACCCCGAGGGCAACGAGTTCTGCATCCTCGGAAGCCGGCCGCAAAGCGCTTGACGCCCGGGGCCGGGCGGCGGTTCGCTGCCCGGATGCCTCAGCTTCGGATCGAGCAGCCGCACGGCGACGACGCGCTCAGGGACTGGCAGCGCGTGCACAACGAGATCATCCCGACCGCCGTGCTGTCCCTGGACGACGTGCGGGAGCGGGCCGGGCGCAACCACCTGGAGGTGGCGTACCTCGGGGACGACGCCGTGGGGTGCACGACGGTGCGGCCCCCGGAGGGGGACGAGGCCGCGGCCACGGTGATCGCGCGGGTGCTGCCCGCGCACCGCGGGCGCGGCTTCGGCGCACAGCTGTACGCACGGGGTCTGGGCACGGCGCGGGGGATGGGCGCCGGGGTGGTGGAGACGGTGGTGCTGGCCTCGAACGAGGCCGGGCTGCGCTTCGCGGAGCGGCACGGTTTCGTGGAGGTCGAGCGATACGTGCTGCCGGGGGACACGATCCCGTTCGTGACGCTGCGGCTGCCCTGACCCGCATGCGGCGGGCGCGCGACCGATGAGTTCGCGCGGTGCGGTCGGTCGGTAGGTGTGACAGTGCTCACGCGCGCTCCGCGCCAGGGAGGTACCGATGACCACCGAGGGTTTCACCACGTGCCTGTGGTTCGACGGGCAGGCCGAGGAGGCGGCGAACTACTACGTCTCGGTCTTCAGGAATTCCGCGATCGGCACGATCGGCCGCTACAACGAGGCGGGGCCCGGTCCCGCGGGCTCGGTGCTGGCGGTGGAGTTCACGGCCAACGGCCAGAAGTTCGTCGCGCTCAACGGCGGCCCGCAGTTCACCTTCGACGAGGCGATCTCGTTCCAGATCCGCTGCGCCGACCAGGCGGAGGTGGACTACTACTGGGACACCCTCACCGTGGGCGGCGAGGAGGGCCCCTGCGGGTGGCTGAAGGACCGGTTCGGGGTCTCCTGGCAGGTCTTCCCGCAGGAGCTGCTGGGCATGATCGCCGACCCGGACCCGGAGAAGGCCCGCAGGGCCACCGAGGCGATGCTGTCCATGAAGAAGATGGACCTCGCGGCGCTGCGGCGGGCGTACGCCGGGGAGTGAGCGCGGACGCGACGAGGGCCCGTCCGGGACGACCGGACGGGCCCTCGGCCACGGGGAGTGCCCGCGGGTGGGGTCAGCAGCTGCACCCGCCGCAGCGGCAGGGCGCTCCGGACTGGCAGCCGCACCCGCAGCCCGCGCCGCAGCCGCACGCTCCGAGAAGCGGCAGCTCGCGGACACCGGGGGAGTGCGGGGTTCCCTCCGCGGACGACTGGTCGCGGGCGGTGGACGTTGTGGGGGATTCGGGCATCGGTACCCTCCTGGTCCGGTGAACGGCGACGTGCATGCCTCCCACCAGTGAAGGGCGTCCCCCACAGGCGCATCAACGGCGCGCGGAAGCGTTTCGGCGCTTCCGGCACATGCCCCGACCGCGGTGCGGGCCCGGGCCTGCCGGTCCGCTAGTCCGCCGGCATCGGGATGGGCGGCGGGGTCAGCTCGTCGGGGTGCTCGCCCGTGACGAGGTAGACCACGCGCTTGGCCACCGAGACCGCGTGGTCCGCGAAGCGCTCGTAGTAGCGGCCGACCAGGGTCACGTCGACCGCGGTCTCTATGCCGTGCGACCAGCGGTCGTCCAGCAGGTGCTGGAAGAGGGTGCGGTGCAGCTCGTCCATGCGGTCGTCGTCCTGCTCCAGCTGGAGCGCCTCGTCGACGTCCTTGGTGACGATGACCTCGGCGGCCTTGGCCATCAGGCGCTGTGCCAGCTGGCCCATCTCCAGGATGGTGCTGTGCAGGTCGCTGGGGACCGCGCTCTCCGGGAAGCGCAGGCGTGCGAGTTTCGCCACATGCCGCGCCAGGTCGCCGGAGCGCTCCAGGTCGGCGCTCATGCGCAGCGACGTGACGACGATCCGCAGGTCGGTGGCGACCGGCTGCTGGCGGGCGAGCAGCGTGATCGCGCGGTTCTCCAGCTCGCGCTGCAGGTCGTCGATCTTCTCGTCGGCGGCGATCACGCTCTCCGCCAGCTTGAGGTCGGCGTCGAGCAACGCCGTGGTCGCACGGCCGATCGCCGAGCCGGCCAGCCGTGCCATCTCGACCAGGCCGTCACCGATCGAGTCGAGTTCCTCGTGGTATGCGTCGCGCATCGCGTTCCTTCCGTTCCCGATCAAACACAGAGGATTGTCCTCCACGCCGGCACGGAGCAACGCTCGCCCCCGGACGCGTATCACCCGAGCCCCGGGAATGAATCGACCCTGACACCACGGTGAACTCTTGGCAACGCACGTTCGAGAAGAAGCTCCGACCGCTGTAGGTCACTCATTCCGTCCGCCTAACCTGGGTGTATGGACGTGAACGCGGCAGTTGCCGCAGCCAGTGCGATCGCCGGTCTTTGCACCGGTGTGATCGCTGTGCTCGCGTTCCGCTGGAGCGAGCGGGAACAGGCCCGCCCCACGCGCACATCCCTGCGGCAGGACGCCGCAGCCGTACTTCCGCCGGGCGTGGACACGGTGCTGTCCGTGCTGCGCTCGTCGGCCGTCGTCCTCGACGAGGGCGACACGGTGGTCAAGGCCAGCTCGGCGGCGTATGCGCTGGGGCTGGTCCGGGGCGGCAGGCTCGCCGTCGACCAGATGCTGCAGATGGCCCGTGAGACCCGGCGGGACGGCGAAATACGGCAGGTGGAACTGGACCTGCCACGCCGCGGTGCCGGACGGGGGGAAGGCCTCGCGGTGTCCGCGCGGGTGGCACCGCTGGGCTCGCGCCTGGTGCTGCTGCTCGTCGAGGACCTCACCGAGGCCCGGCGGATCGAGGCGGTGCGCCGCGACTTCGTCGCGAACGTCAGCCATGAGCTGAAGACGCCGGTCGGCGCGCTGTCGCTGCTCTCCGAAGCGGTGATGGACGCCAGCGACGAGCCGGAGGCGGTGCAGCGCTTCGCGGGCCGGATGCAGATCGAGGCCGCCCGGCTGACCAGCCTGGTCCAGGAGATCATCGACCTCTCCCGGGTGCAGGACGACAACCCCCTCGACGACGCGGAGTCCGTGGCCGTCGACGACCTCGTGGCCGAGGCGGTGGACCGCTGCCGGCACCCCGCCAACGCCAAGCAGATCACCATGGCCACCGGTGGCGCCCCCGACCTGTTCATCTGGGGCAACCGCAGCCAGCTGGCGGCCGCGCTCGGCAACCTCGTCGAGAACGCGGTCAACTACAGCCCGGCCCGCACCCGCGTGGGCATCGCGGGCCGCCGGATCCCCGCCTCCGGCGGGGACCTGATCGAGATCTCCGTGACCGACCAGGGAATCGGCCTCTCAGAAAAGGACCGGGACCGCGTCTTCGAGCGGTTCTACCGGGTGGACCCGGCGCGTTCGCGCGCGACCGGCGGCACCGGGCTCGGTCTGTCCATTGTCAAGCACGTGGCCGCCTCGCACGGCGGGGAGGTCACGGTGTGGAGCGCTGAAGGCCAGGGCTCCACCTTCACCCTACGGCTGCCGGAGGCCGCGACATCCCGGGAGTCCCGGGACCGCTCCGCCGCCGTGCCGTCGGAGGACTCCGCAACCTCCTCCGCTCTCTACGAGACGTTCCCTGATCACATCCCCGCTCCGGAGGTCCTCCCGTGACCCGAGTACTCGTCGTCGAGGACGAAGAGTCCTTCAGTGATGCCCTGTCGTACATGCTCCGCAAGGAGGGCTTCGAGGTCGCCATCTCGGCGACCGGCCCCGACGCGCTGGACGAGTTCGAGCGCAACGGCGCCGACCTGGTCCTGCTCGACCTGATGCTGCCGGGTCTGCCCGGCACCGAGGTCTGCCGCCAGCTGCGGCTGAAGTCCAATGTCCCGGTGATCATGGTGACCGCCAAGGACAGTGAGATCGACAAGGTTGTCGGCCTCGAGATAGGAGCCGACGACTACGTCACCAAGCCCTTCTCGTCCCGCGAGCTGGTGGCGCGCATCCGCGCCGTCCTGCGCCGCCGCGGCGAGCCGGAGGAGATCTCCCCCTCCGCGCTGGAGGCCGGCCCGGTCCGCATGGACGTCGACCGCCACGTCGTCACCGTCGGCGGCGGCAAGGTCGACCTGCCGCTCAAGGAGTTCGACCTCCTGGAGATGCTGCTGCGCAACGCGGGCCGCGTGCTGACGCGCATGCAGCTGATCGACCGGGTCTGGGGCGCCGACTACGTCGGTGACACCAAGACCCTGGACGTCCACGTCAAGCGCCTGCGCGCGAAGATCGAGCCGGACCCGGGCGCCCCGCGCTACCTGGTGACGGTGCGCGGCCTCGGCTACAAGTTCGAGCCGTAAACCGCGGGGACGCCGCGCTGCGCGGACGTCCGCACCGCATGCGGAAGGGGCCCCGGGAGCACACGCTCCCGGGGCCCCTTCGCGCTGTCAGGGGGTCACGGAGTCGAGGTCCCCGTGGGGGACTCGCTGACGCCGGAGGACGGGCTGCCGGAGGGCTTCCCGGTGGCGCCGGCGGTCCCGGTGGGGCTCGCGGCGGCCTCGGAGGGGCCGAACGAGGCGTAGTAGCCCGTCGCCGGCAGCGCGAGGGTCTGCAGGCTGACCTCGCCGGTCTTGCTGAAGTCGAAGACGACCTTCTGGAAGTCGCCGTTGTTCTTGCTCTCCGTGCCGCCCGCGATGGTGGCGGACGGGTTGCCGTCGCCGCCGATCAGGACGGAGCCGTGGCCGGGGACCGTGATCGGGCCGGACAGTTCGGCCTGCTGGTCGCCGACGGTCACGGACTCGAGGGTCTGCTCGTCGGTCCCGGTGTTGAACACCTTGGCGGAGATCGCGGACGAGCCGGTGGACCCGGTGGCCTGGGTCAGCACGACGGCGTTCTGGATCTTGATGTCGCCCACGCTGGTGGCCGCGTGGTCGGGCCGGACCTGCAGCGTGTCGGCGTGGTTGCCGGCGGCGCAGGCGGTGAGCGGGACCAGCGACAGCGCGAGGACGCCGGCGAGGGCGCCACGTCGAAGCCAGGGGGCGCCCCCGGCCGGAGGTTGGGGGAGGCTCACGGCGGCGGCATCTCCTAGGGCAGGGTACGGCGGTACACGTGTACGGACGTACGGGACTGACGACTTACCAAGTGCGCGCTCAGGTTACCGAGCCCGCCTCCCGCGCCCGCACCCGGCCACCCTTCCGCGGGGCGGCCTCACCCTCCCGGGTGCCCCGGGAGGCCCGCGAGTGCCCCGCCGGCCTCCCCCGCCGCACTCCCGCGGAATCCATTCCGGCATTACGCCGAACGATTCCCGCCGTCCCGGCATGATCGATTTACCGTTGATCCCCCGATCGAAATCCGGCGCGGCGCAAAAATGGATCACCGCACTCCGTGGCGGCCGAACGGAGTAGCGCCGGACCCCCCGCAAGGGAGGGACAAACCAGGATGTTAGGTCCCATGATCGGGGCCTGTGGGTGGTGTGACAGGCGTGTTTCAGCCTCCCCTGATACCCGCTCCGACCTGCGAATACCGCCCTCCGCCCGCCTTCCGCAGCACGTCCCGGGCGCCCTTGTCAAGCCCCGAGATATGCCCTGACCTGCGAAAACGCCATTCAGAACCGGCCGTTTCCGTGTTACCCTGGATAGCCACGGAAGGGGTACCTGTCACATGACGTTCAAGGTTGGCGACACCGTGGTCTATCCCCATCACGGGGCCGCGCTGATCGAGGCCATCGAAACTCGCCAGATCAAAGGCGTGGACAAGACCTACTTGGTGCTCAAGGTCGCCCAGGGCGACTTGACGGTACGCGTGCCCGCGGACAATGCGGAGTTCGTCGGCGTGCGCGACGTGGTCGGTCAGGAAGGGCTGGACCGGGTCTTCGAGGTGCTGCGGGCACCGTACACCGAAGAGCCGACCAACTGGTCCCGCCGCTACAAGGCAAATCTGGAGAAGCTCGCCTCCGGCGACGTCATCAAGGTCGCGGAAGTCGTGCGCGACCTGTGGCGGCGCGAGCGGGAGCGGGGACTGTCGGCCGGTGAGAAGCGCATGCTCGCCAAGGCCCGTCAGATCCTGGTGAGTGAGCTCGCGCTCGCGGAGAACACCAACGAGGACAAGGCCGAGACCCTGCTCGACGAGGTTCTCGCGTCCTGACGTGGACGACCGCGGTGCCCGGCGCGTCCCGTACGCCGGGCGCTGTGGCGTACCCGGAGGCCCTTCGAGGTCCCGTCCCCGAGGGCCGGCCGTCCGGTGGGACGGCACGACCGCATGGCCGGATGACCCGTAAAACGGGGTGCGGGATGGTCCCCCCGTGCCGTGCGCGGGCCCGATACGGACACCGCGCGGCACGTTGTGCGTTCCTCAGCGTTCGCTCGTGCGTCGACTCCCCCTGCATACTGAGTGCCGGGCCCGGGCAGTTGGCCCTGTCGGTGTCACGGAAGGGTCCGACAGGGGCTTCGTGCCCGGCACGTTGAGGCGATACCCATTTCGGCCAAGGACACAAACCTGACTACCGCCGCAGTCATTCCCGCCGCCGGACGCGGAGTCCGGCTCGGCCCCGGTGCGCCCAAGGCGTTGCGCACCCTGGGCGGCGTCCCCATCCTCGTGCACGCCGTGCGTGCCATGACCCGGGCCCGCGCGGTGTCGCTGGTCGTCGTCGTGGCGCCCCCGGACGGCGTCGCCGAGGTCAGGGCGCTGCTGGACAGCCACGGGCTGCCCGAGGCCACGGACATAAGGATCGTCGCCGGCGGCGACACCCGGCAGGAATCCGTACGGCTGGGGCTGGCCGCCCTCCCGGACGAGGTCGAGGTCGTGCTGGTGCACGACGCGGCCCGTCCGCTCGTGCCGGTCGACATGGTCGAGGCCGTGGCCGCCGCCGTCCGCGAGGGCGCCGCGGCCGTGGTGCCGGGGCTGCCGCTCGCCGACACGGTCAAGCAGATCGACCCCGCCACCGGCGCCGTCGTCGGCACCCCCGAGCGGGCGCTGCTGCGTGCCGTGCAGACCCCGCAGGGCTTCGACCGCCTCACGCTGGCCAAGGCGCACGCCACGGTCACCGGCGAGGTCACGGACGACGCCTCCATGGTCGAGCGGCTGGGCGTCCCGGTGCAGGTCGTCCCCGGGCACGAAGAGGCGTTCAAGGTGACGCGCCCGCTGGACCTGGTGCTGGCCGAGGCCGTCCTGGCGCGGCGGAGGGCCTCCGATGAGTACTGACCGGGTTCCCGGCCTGATCCCCCAGGTCGGCATCGGCACCGACATCCACGCCTTCGAGGCGGGCCGCGAACTGTGGGTCGCCGGACTGCTGTGGGAGGGCGAGGGCGACGGGCTGGCGGGCCACTCCGACGCCGACGTCGTCGCGCACGCCGCGTGCAACGCGCTGTTCTCCGCCGCCGGCCTCGGCGACCTCGGTGCGCACTTCGGCACCGGGCGCCCGCAGTGGTCGGGCGCCTCGGGTGTGACCTTGCTCACGGAGGCGGCCCGGATCGTGCGCGAGGCCGGCTTCGGCATCGGCAATGTCGCCGTCCAGGTGATCGGCCCGCGGCCCAAGGTCGGCAAGCGCCGCGCCGAGGCCGAGGCGATCCTGTCCCGCGCGGTCGGCGCGCCGGTGTCGGTGTCGGGGGCCACCACCGACGGCCTCGGCTTCACCGGCCGCGGCGAGGGACTGGCCGCCGTCGCCACCGCGCTGGTCTACCGGGTCTAGCGCGGCGCGGCACACGTACGGGTGACGCCCGGTGTCACAACCCCGTGAAGCCGGTGCCGGGCCGTCCACCCGAGGGGCGCCGGGCCACTACCCTTGATGCGTGACTATTCGCCTGTACGACACCAACGCGCGCCAGGTCCGTGACTTCACCCCGCTCACGCCGGGCTGCGTCTCGATCTACCTGTGCGGCGCGACCGTGCAGGCCGCCCCGCACATCGGCCACATCCGGTCGGGGCTCAACTTCGACATCATGCGGCGGTGGTTCGCCCACCGCGGCTACGACGTGACGTTCGTCCGCAACGTCACGGACATCGACGACAAGATCATCGCCAAGTCGGCCGTGGAGAACCGCCCCTGGTGGGCGATCGGTTACGACAACGAGCGGGCGTTCAACGCCGGTTACGACGCGCTCGGCTGCCTGCCGCCCACGTACGAGCCGCGCGCCACCGGGCACGTCCCCGAGATGATCGAGATGATGCGCGGCCTCATCGAGCGCGGCCACGCCTACGCGGCCGAGGGCAACGTCTACTTCGACGTGCGCTCCTTCCCCGGCTACCTCGGGCTGTCCAACCAGGAACTGGACAACCTGCGCCAGCCCGAGGGCGAGGGCGAGACCGGCAAGCGGGACCCGCGCGACTTCGCGATGTGGAAGGCCGTCAAGCCCGGCGAGCCGTCCTGGGAGACCCCGTGGGGCCGCGGCCGTCCCGGCTGGCACCTGGAGTGCTCCGCGATGGCCCACAAGTACCTCGGGCCCGCATTCGACATCCACGGCGGCGGCATCGACCTGATCTTCCCGCACCACGAGAACGAGATCGCCCAGTCCAAGGCGTACGGCGACGACTTCGCGGCCTACTGGGTGCACAACGCCTGGGTCACCATGAGCGGCGAGAAGATGAGCAAGTCGCTCGGCAACTCGGTGCTCGTCAGCGAGATGGCCAAGCGCTGGCGGCCCATCGTGCTGCGCTACTACCTCGGCACCCCGCACTACCGCTCGATGATCGAGTACAGCGAGGAGTCGCTGCGCGAGGCCGAGTCGGCGTTCGCGCGGATCGAGGGCTTCGTGCAGCGCGTGGTCGAGATGGCGGGCCCCGTGGAGCCCGCCGCCGAGGTGCCGCCGGCCTTCGCCGAGGCGATGGACGACGACCTGGGCGTGCCCCAGGCGCTCGCGATCGTCCACACCACCGTCCGCCAGGGCAACTCTGCGCTGACCGCGGACGACAAGGAGACCGCGGTCGCCCGCCTCGCCGAGGTCCGTGCGATGCTGGGCGTTCTCGGTCTGGACCCGCTCGACGAGCACTGGTCCGGCGGCGAGCGCAGCGAGGACCTGCACGGGGTCGTGGACTCCCTGGTCCGCCTGGTGCTGGAGCAGCGGCAGGGGGCGCGGGACCGCAAGGACTACGCGACCGCCGACGCCATCCGCGACCAGCTCCAGCAGTCCGGTCTGGAGATCGAGGACACGCCCTCCGGCCCGCGCTGGTCGCTCGGCTCGCGGTAGGCGCCGCGCCCGGTCCCCGGGCCATCATTGATACGTACGTTCACGCAGGAGCAGCCGTACACGGCTGTGGAGCAGGAAACAGGTGACCCATGGCCGGCAACAGCCAGCGCAGGAACCGCCGTACCGCCAACAAGAAGGGCGCGACGGTCGGCAGCGGCGGGCAGCGGCGCAGGGGCCTGGAGGGCAAGGGCCCCACTCCGCCCGCCGAGGCGCGCAAGGGGCACGCCAAACAGCGTGCCGCCAACGCGAAGGTGAAGCGAGCCGCCTCCGCGCAGTCGCGCCGTCCCTCGGGACGCGGCGCGAAGTCCACCTCCGAACTGGTCGCGGGGCGCAACCCGGTGGTCGAGGCGCTGCGCGCCGACATCCCGGCCACCGCGGTCTACGTCCAGCAGTTCATCGACAATGACGAGCGGGTGCGCGAGGCCGTCAAGCTCGCCACCGAGCGCGGCGTCCCGCTGATGGAGGCGCCGCGCCCGGAGCTGGACCGCATCACCAACGGCCTGAACCACCAGGGCCTGGTGCTGCAGATCCCGCCGTACGAGTACGCGCACCCCGAGGACCTGGCGGCCGCGGCCTTCGACGCGGGCGAGGACCCGCTGATCGTGGCGCTCGACGGGGTCACCGACCCGCGCAACCTCGGCGCGGTCGTGCGTTCCGTGGCCGCCTTCGGCGGGCACGGCGTCGTCGTCCCCGAGCGCCGGGCCGCCGGTATGACCGCAGGCGCCTGGAAGACCTCGGCCGGCACCGCCGCCCGGGTCTCGGTCGCCCGCGCGACCAATCTGACCCGCACCCTGGAGGCGTACCAGAAGGCCGGGCTCACGGTCGTGGGCCTCGCCGCCGACGGGGAGGTCGAGCTGCACGAACTGGAGCTGCTCTCCGGCCCGGTCGTCATCGTCGCCGGGTCCGAGGGCAAGGGGCTGTCGCGGCTGGTGGGCGAGACCTGCGACGTGCGGGTGCGCATCCCGATGCCCGGTGGCGCGGAGTCGCTGAACGCGGGTGTCGCGGCGGGCATCGTGCTCTACGAGGCGGCGCGCCGCAGGGCCTGACCGTTCCGATGCGGGACAAAACCGCTGGTTGACGGGCCTCGGACAGAAGAGGCCCGTCACACAGTGTCCTTATCGGGTGTCACTCGGTTAGATGAGTGTGGACACCAGAACACCCCGCACTCCTCCGGGGGGACGGGCCGCGGCACCCGACGAGCCCGTGCTCACCATGCACAGGATCGCGTCCGACCCGGCCCAGGTCATCGTCAATCACGCGAGCTTCCGCGTGCAGCTCGGCGCGTCGTCCGCGCGTGCGATGGCGAGGACCGCGCGCGTCCCGGTCATTCCCACGTCCGTACGTCCCTCCGCCGCCGCGCAGCGCCGCGGCGCGCCGCTGGTGTGGTCCGGGCGCAGCCGTCCCGGCGACGCGGCCGCCACGCAACTGCTCTCCGCCGTGAGGCAGAGCAACTCCGACAGCCTCGACGCCGGCGCCACGACCCAGGTGCTGCCGCGGATCGAGGAGCACCCGCAGCCCCTCGTCGGCGCGCCCCGCCGTCCCCCGGCGCCCGACGAGATGCTCGGCGGCCTGCGCCCCGCGCGCGGCGCCTTCGACGACCGCGACGACTCCGAGGACTCCGGGGAGTTCGCGTACCCGGGGCACTACGACATCGACGACGGGGCGGAGTTCGGACCGGACGACGACCAGGGCTACGACGAGGGCTACGACCAGGGCCCCGGCCGCACGCGCCGGGCCGACCGGGGCGAGCCGATCCGGCACGCCTACTACCCCGGCCGCCGGATGAACCTCGGCATCGTGCTGCTGCCGCTCCGGATCTTCCTGGGCTTCATCTCCATCTACGCCGGCATGGGCAAGCTCTGCGACCCCGTCTACTTCGACGGCGGCAAGCGCGGCTCGATGGTCACCTGGCTCGACTCGCTGCACCCCTGGGCGGCCGCCGAGCCGCTGCGCGACCTCGCGCTCGCGCACCCCATCGGCGCCGGGCTGACGGTGGCCTTCCTCCAGGTCATCGCCGGTGTGCTGACGGTCTTCGGGCTCTGGCAGCGGTTCGCGGCGTCGATCGGCGCCCTGCTGTCGGCCGCGCTGCTGGTCACCGTGAGCTGGCGGACCGTCCCCGCGTACGACGCGCCCGACATCGTCTACCTCGCCGCCTGGAGCCCGCTGGTCATCGCGGGTGCGCCGGTCTACTCGGCCGACGGGCGGCTGGCCTCCGAGGCCTGGCGCCGGCTCGGCCCGCGTGCCCCGCTGTGGGAGCTGCGGCGCCGCGTGCTGCGGCGCGGCGCGATGCTCGCCACGGTGCTGGTCGGCGTCGCGCTGGTGGTCGGTGCCACGCTGGGCACCGCCGTACGGTCGGCTTCGCCGCAGTCCCGGCTGCCCGGCCCGACCGACGTGCCGACCAACGACCTCAACGGGTCCCCGCTGCCCGAGGTGCCCGGTGAGGGCTCGGCCAAGCCGTCCGCGGCGCCCTCGGCCTCGCGGTCCGGCAAGGCATCGCCCTCGCCGTCGAGTTCGCCCTCCACGCCGAGCGCCCCGTCGTCGGCGCCGACCGCCAGCCGCACCACCTCCGGGTCGACCGGCACGGGCTCGGCGGGCGGCGGCACGGGCAGCAGCCCGACGCACTCCACTCCGTCGACCCAGCCGCGGCCGACCCAGCCCAGCAACCCGCCGACCTCCACCGGCGGCGGTTCGAGCAGTGGCGGCAGCAGCGGCGGCGGTTCCTCCGACAGCGGCGGCGCCCTGGGCGGCCTGCTCGGCAGCGGCGAGACCTCCGGCTGGCTGCTCGGCGCCCCGGCGCACCCCGCGGGGGCAGGAAAGGTGGCATAAGGCCGCACAACGGCCTGAACGCCCACGAGGCGGCCGGAGGAGCAGCGGTGCTCCTCCCCGGCCGCCTCGTCGTTGTGCGGGGCGCTCTCAGGGCCGGGAGGCGAGCTCCTTGGCGGCCTCGGTGAGGTCCTTCTCGGTGTCGATGGCCCGCCAGTAGGCGCCCTGGGGCAGCGAGAAGCCCGCCAGCCGCCGTTCCCGGGCGAGTTGGGGGAAGGTCGTGCGCTCGTGGTCCCCGCGGTCGGGCAGCAGCGCCGTGAAGCCGGGGGAGAAGACGTAGACGCCCGCGTTGATGAGGAAGGGCGAGGGCGGCGACTCGACGAAGTCCAGGACGTGGCCGAACTCGTCGGTCTCCACGGCGCCCCACGGGATGCGGGGGCGGGCGAGCGCGAGGGTGGCGGCCGCGGCGCGCTCGACGTGGAAGTCGGCCATCTCGCGCAGGGAGAACCGGGTCCAGATGTCGCCGTTCGTGGCGTACCAGGCCTCGTCGGGCCGGGGGAGGGAGGCGGCGGCGAACTTCAGGGCGCCACCGCGCCCGAGGGGCTCGCGCTCGACCACGGTCGTGATGCGCAGCGGCAGATCGGCCGCCGCGCCGGCGAGCCAGTCCTCGAGGACCTCAGCGAGGTGGCCGCACGAGATCACGGCGTCGGTGACGCCCTCGGCGGCCAGCCAGGCGAGTTGATGGCCGATGATCGGTGTCCCGGTCCCCGGGATCTCGATCATCGGCTTCGGACGGGTGTCGGTGTACGGGCGCAGGCGGGAGCCCTGTCCTCCGGCGAGGAGGACGGCCTGGGTCACCACCTGGGAGGTCGTGGGCGCGCCGGTCATGCACGCACCCTACGGGACCGGGGCGTCGGGTCATCCGACGGAGGCGACGCCCGTGGCGAAGGCGGTGTCGCAGACCGGCCGCGACCAGGACTGCGCGCGCTGCACGGAGCCGTACTTGGCCACCGCGGCACGTCCCAGCGACTTGGCGAGCGAGCCGCAGTACTGGGCCAGCGACGGGCGGGCCGCCATCTCGCGCTGCAGCGAGGTGAGGGCGACACCCGGGTTCTTCGCCTGGAGTTCCGACAGGAGCTTGCGGCGCAGCACCTCCTGCGGGGCCGACCGGCCGGCCGAGACGGCCTCCTTGTCGTGGGAGGCGGTGAGGATCTGCGCCTCGGAGGCCGAAGTGGCCCACGGGACACGGGTGACCGCGAGGGTGCCGGACAGTACGAGGACGACCGGGAGGACGAGGGCGAGTGACTTGCCGATACGGCGGGCTACCTGGTTCACGGCAGTGATGGTAGCGAGGAGTAATGATTTGGCGACATTTAGCCACTCTGACGAGTGATGAATGCCTCTTGATCGACTACGGGGGCATTGACGAACATGCTCGAAACGCGGGTGTGTGCCCGCAAATGGTGTGCTCTTCCGGGGCACCTGCGACGGGTGGGAACGGGGGCCGGAGCGAGCGGGAAACGACCGTGGCCCGGCCCCCCTTGCGCGGGGGCCGGGCCACGGTGCGTACCGCTCGCGCGTCGGGCGCGTCAGGTGCGCCGGACGTGCGCGTCGCCTCAGTCGCTCAGGCGCTCACCGGTGGAGGTGGAGAAGACATGCGTCTCGCCGGCGCGCGGCACGACGCGGAGGACGGAGCCCTTCTCGGGCACGCTGCGACCGCCGACGCGGATGACCAGGTCCTTGTGCTCGTCGCCGACCTGGGCCGAGCCGTAGACGAAACCGTCCGCGCCCAGCTCCTCGACGACGTTGACCGTCACGGCCAGACCGGCCGGCTCGTCCTTCGAGAGCGCCGCGCTGTCACCGTCGACGATGTCGAAGTGCTCCGGGCGGACGCCGACGGTGACCGTGCGGTCGCCCTTGTCGGCCGCGGCCTGCAGCGCGTCGCGCTCGACCGGCACCACGGAGTTGCCGAACTTCACGCCGCCGTCGTGGATCGGCACCTCGACCAGGTTCATCGCCGGGGAGCCGATGAAGCCCGCGACGAAGAGGTTGGCCGGCCGGTCGTACATGTGGCGCGGGGTGTCGACCTGCTGGAGCAGACCGTCCTTGAGGACCGCGACGCGGTCGCCCATGGTCATGGCCTCGGTCTGGTCGTGGGTGACGTAGACCGTGGTGGTGCCCAGGCGGCGCTGGAGCGAGGCGATCTGCGTACGGGTCTGGACACGCAGCTTGGCGTCCAGGTTGGACAGCGGCTCGTCCATGAGGAAGACCTGCGGCTCACGCACGATCGCGCGGCCCATCGCCACACGCTGGCGCTGACCGCCCGAGAGCGCCTTGGGCTTGCGGCCCAGGTACTCGGTGAGGTCCAGGATCTTGGCGGCCTCTTCGACCCGCTTGCGGATGTCCGCCTTGTTGACGCCGGCGATCTTCAGGGCGAAGCCCATGTTGTCCGCGACGGTCATGTGCGGGTACAGCGCGTAGTTCTGGAACACCATGGCGATGTCCCGGTCCTTGGGCGGCAGGTGGGTGACGTCCCGGTCGCCGATCCGGATGGCGCCGTCGTTGACGTCCTCCAGGCCGGCCAGCATGCGCAGCGAGGTCGACTTGCCGCAGCCCGAGGGGCCGACGAGGACGAGGAATTCGCCGTCCGCGATGTCGATCTGCAGCGCGTCGACAGCGGGGCGCTCGGACCCGGGGTAGATCCGGGTCGCCTTGTCAAAAGTGACAGTGGCCATGGTGCACTGGTCCCTTCACCGGCAGGAACGTGCCGGACGATCCGAGTAAAGGAGATGAGGTCTAGTCCACGTGATGTGGACTTTCCGTGACGCTACCCCCCGCGCCCGGCTTTGTCAGCACCCTCCCGCCTCCCAATTCCCCGACCCTCCCCCCTCGCCGCCTGGGTACACTTCTCCCTGACCCCACCCACCGGTCACCACGGCGGGCACGGGGGCGCCGTGCCGCCTTAGCTCAGCTGGTAGAGCACCGCTCTTGTAAAGCGAAGGTCGTCGGTTCGAACCCGACAGGCGGCTCAACTCAGGCCCAGCTCAGGGCCCATGAAGCCCGGTGGGTGATCTACTCGCCGGGCTTCTGCGTGAGCGATGCGTGAGCGGCGGTGTCAACGGCGGGCTTCCGGGCCCTCGGTACGGCCGCGGCCGCCTTCTCCGTCAACTCGTCCTCGTACTCCTCGAAAAGCTCCATGTACGTGTTGGACGTCAGCACGATCGTGGAGTGCCGCAGCTTCTTCTTCGCGTCATGCAGATCCCCGCCGCCCGCCTTCACCAGAGCAGCCGCCCCGTGACGAAGGTCACGCAGGTTGATGGGCGGCAGACCGGCCCCATCGACGATCTCCCGGAACACATCCGACACCGAGTCCGGGTGCAGCCAGCTGCCGTCCTCCTGGACGAAGACCTTGCCCGTGTCCGCCCACGGCAGCCCGTCCGCCAGCCGCCTGGCCCGCTCCGCCGCCTGCCGCTCCTGATGGGCCTGGAGCGCCTCCACGGTGCCCCGGTCGACCTTCACGTCCGCCGCTGAGCCCTCGGTCTTCGGGGCCGACTCCACAGGGGTCCAGCCGTCGACCACGATCTCCCGCGCCACGCCGATCGTCCGCGCCTCGAAGTTGATGTTCTCCCAGTCCAGGCCGACCGCCTCGCCGCGGCGCAGGCCGTGGTGAGCGATGACGTGGAACAGGCAGTACAGGCGGTGCGACTCGGCCTCGTCGAGGAACTGCCCGAGCAGGGCGGGCGACCACACCATCACCGGCCCGGGCTTCTCCCCGGTCACCTGCCAGCGGGCCACGCGCTCGGCGGTCCAGAGCAGCCCCTTCGCCCGGCGGACCGTGCCGACCTCCACGAACGCGGCCGGGTTGAAGGTGATGTACTGCCGGCGGATCGCGAAGTTCAGGGCCGACCGCAGCGTGTTCCGCAGCTCCAGCTTCGTCGCCGGACCCGTCACCTTCCGGTACGGCGGCATCTCGTCCAGCTTCGCCCGCTCCACGGCCAGGCGCTCACGCTCGGCGGCCGGCGGCCGGGACCGCTTGCCCCAGGTGGCCCGCGCCTCCTGCTCGCGGCGCGCGGCGTTCTCCGCGGCGATGGCCTCATTGCTGTCGTCGACGCTGTCGAAGTAGGTCTGGCAGTGGCCGACGTTCAGCCGGTCCAGGCGGTGGTGCCCGAGCGCCGGCCGCAGGTGGTACTCCACCCGTGAGGCGTAGTTGTTGACCGTGGTCACCGCGCGGGACTTCCGCTTGGCCTCCAGCCACTCGTCGAGCAGGTCGCCGACCGTCATCGTCGAGGTGAGCTTCTGCCCGTGGACGAGGCGGCGCCGGGTCTCGGCGAGGTCGGGCAGGGCCGCGTTCTTGTCCTTCGACACGGTCTCCAGCAGGTCGCCGATGCGGACCTGGTTCTCGGTGTCGTCGCTGTCGGGGACGTCGAGGAGGGCGCGGACCTTGTCGAGGACGTCCTGCGCGTCCTTGGCGGAGGTGTAGCCGGCGCGGGAGAAGGAGCGGCGGGTGCCGTCGTCGCGCGAGGGCAGCTCCTGGCGTACCGCCCACGTGCCGTGCCTCTTACTGGTCAGCTTCGGGCATGCCTTGCCGAACGGTCTGCCGTCCTCGTCACGGCAGTAGCACCGGCGGTACGTCGAACCCTTCACGTGAGCACTTCCCTCTCAGGGATTAGATTCCTTTTTTAGTTCTACCGCGACAAATCCTGCCCCCCTCTTTCTGGGGCGGTGTGGCTTCCCTGTCCTTTCTTCTAGCTCTCGCCATTCCGTCATCTGATCGCGGAGATCCTTCAATTCTTCCAGTTCTCTGTGGACTCGGGTGCGCAGCTCCCTCAGTTCCTCTTCTTGGTCGGGGCGCTTGAGGACGCCCAATTCGCTTAGTTGAGCCAAGAGTTCTTTCATGCTGTACTCGGCTCGGGTCTGGTGGTAGGCGTGAGCGCTCACCTCTCGGATGCCTGCGTCGTCGAGGACCTTCGCGATTTCTTCCATCTCCCGCTGAGTGGGCGCCGTTTCGCCCTGGCCCGACTTAGCCGGTGTGAGGGGAAGCGCCACCTCCTGGCTTTGTGCGGGCCTTAGCGGCTTGGTCGAGACCGCCTCCCATTTAGCCGGAATGAAGTCAAGCGAAGTGGTACGAGAGACGGCTTCTTGTGCGCGGTCGACAAAATCTGCCGTTGGATCCACTCCTAGAATCGACTTCAGGTACTCGACTGTCGGGATTCCCAGCAGATGGGGTGGAGTGTCGGGATCCGTCTCTGGCTTGAACACCACCAAGTGTTCGCCCTCTGGCGGCAGCAGGAAGTAAGCGAACGGCACATCGAAGATCCGGCAGAACGCGGCAATCTCGTCTGCGTCGAACCTTCGCGGCCGGCCGCCCTGCCATGCGCGCTCGGCGGCGCTCACGCTGGCGTTAGACCATGCGCGGCCTGTGTAGGTCCCGAGTGCCGCGCCGAGTTCTTGCTGGGTCCAGCCTCGGGACTTCCTCGCCCGGAAGAGGTTGTAGGAGACCAGTTCGCTCACGGTTGACGCGGGCGGAGGCTCGCTGGGGGGACGCACGTAGAGCGGGTTCGTATCCATACGGACCACCGTAGACCAAGGGTCAACGAGACGTGAAGTGGGCGCAGGTGTAGTTTCGGGTTGCGTTGACTTCTGGGACGCGCGCCCCCTACGATCCACGTTGTGCAGAGAATTTCAACGCTACCGGTCAATCCTCCTCCGATCCGGGCTGTTCGCACTGCCCGCGGGTTGAGTTTGCGGAGCGTAGCCCAGCGGTCCGGGATCGACCCGGGCCACCTGTCGAAGGTCGAGCGGGGCGAGAAGCAGCTCTCCCTCGACTCCCTCTACCGCCTCGCTGTGGTGCTTGAGCTGCGGGAACTTGCACAGCTCCTCAAGCCCTACCTCGGTCAACAGGAGTCCGCATGAAGACCACCGTCCGAGCGAAGGGTCTGAGCATCTCCGAGGCGCTCGCCCACGAGTCCCCGCTGATGGACCTGCCGACCTTCTTCAAGGCCTGCGGGATCGCAGAGTCAACCGGCTACCAGCTGGCCGCGGAGGGACGCCTGCCCCTCGAAGTGATCACGCTGGGGCGTAGGCGCTTCGTGCGCACCACATCCGCCTGGAGATTTCTCGGCTTGATCGCTGAGGAAAGCGGCGTCGTCCCGGAGGTCCAGTCCGGGGCGCCTGCCACAGAACACGACGACGCCCCCGGGGTCCAGCCGGGGGCGCCTGTCGAGCACATCACCGCCCGTACCGCGAAGTAAGAAACGGATCAGCTCATGAGAATCGTAAGCCCCCAGGCTGCCGGGACGCAGCCGACGCAGGCTCAGCGCAGCACCACCGTTCCCGCCCGTGGCACGGCCGGGAGCATCCTCACTGCCGCCGAGCGCGGCGTCGAGTGGACGGCGCGCTACGGCTGCTTCGCCGAGTGCGTCCTCGACCACGCTGGCGCCGATGGCGAGCCCGGCTGGCACCAGGCCGCCGCCGCCAATCTCACGGCGCCCAGCGGGTGCAAGCCCGCCGGGACCGTGCTCACCAGCCGCGTCACCCAGGTCTCCCAGGATGCGGACGCGTTCGGCGTCGAGACGAAGGCGTGGGTCGACTTCGAGTACCGCGACATCCTGGAGCTCACCCTCCCGCAGGCCCACGAGTTCGCCGCTGGCCTCCGCAACTTCCTCACCGAGTTCGAGACGTCCCTCGCCTTGCTGGAGAAACTTGCCGTCGCCGATCGCCCGGGCGACCCGGAGGTCAAGGCCCAGCACATGGCCGACGTCGAGGCCCGCATCCAGGCCGTGAACGCCGCCGAGCTGTACGTGTTCCTGCAGGACCACGGCATCGCCCTGGAGGCCGCCGACGGCCCGAACGCCGACGCTCTCACCGAGCCCGTGCTCGTCGACCTGGAGGACGGCCCCGCGCTGCTCGCCCCGCCCGGAGCCACCCCTGGCGCGCTGCTCCTGTACGTCCACGACGCCGTCGTCCGACGGGCGGTGCAGGCATGAGCCCCACCCTCGTCGAGCTCGCCGCCCGCGACCAGGCCGCCGCGCACGTCCGCGACTTCCTCGCTCAGGGCATCCCAGTCCTGTTCGTCGACCTGGCGCCCGGCGGCCAGTGCTCCTGGTGCGACTGCCCCATCACGCCGGCCGTCCCCAACCCGGACATGGACCACGCCTGCGGCGGCTGCCCCACCACCGCCATGGCGGAACTCAAGGTCTACCCGCCCCTGCCGGGCGACAAGACCGTGCCCGTCTGCGACGCGCACTACGAGGACGCGCTCGCCTTCGTCGCGCAGCTGCTCGCCGGAGGCCGGGCGTGACGCGCCGCCCCGGCGAGTGGCCGGTCCCGAAGGCCGACCTGATCGAGGCCGAACCGCAGCACCAGCGGGCGGGGACCGCCGAGGCCGCGCGCTTCGCCCTCACCCTCGGATCGATCCGCGCCTCCCTGGAGGAGCAGCCCTCCGAGAGCACCGTGCGCAGCGCCGCCCGGCACTGGACGAACGCCATCGCCCAGCTCGCCGAAGAGGTCGCCGCCGCGAAGAGGCGCACCGGGTAGCGGGCCCGGCGCGAGACCGGGCCCGGTCTGTCACCCCCCTGCAGACCGGGCCCACCGCGCACACGGACCCCACCGGCACAACCCACGAGGACGTTCGTGAACAGCACCACGGCGGGAACCCTGTTCTCCATCCCCGGCCTTGACGGTGGCACCGTCGAGACCCAGGCCCCGGCCCCCGTGCCGGAGCCCACGCCGCTGGGCCTGCGCCCCGCGGCCGCCCGGATCGTCATCACCGACGCCCCGGACATGAACGACACGGAACGTCGGCCGCTCGCCTTCCTCGTCGTCACCTGCCCGTTCTGCGACGCGCAGCACATCCACACCGCCGGGCACCCGGGCGCGCTCCGCCTGTGCCTGCGCCGCTCTCGCTGCGTCGGCCGCCCGGCCGGTGCCTACTTCTTCCCGGAGGTGCAGCTGTGACGGAGCAGCGGCCACGCATGATCGCCGAGGCACAGCGCTACGCCTCCAGGGGATGGCGCGTGCTCCCGCTGCACCACGTCGTCGACGGCCGATGCTCCTGCGGGAACCCCGGAAGCATCGCCGACCACGACTACAAGCAGGGCGGCAAGCACCCTGTGCACAAGCGCTGGCAGGTCGAAGCCAGCACCGACTGGGCGGCCGTCGCCCGCTGGTGGCGCGCCGCCCCCACGGCGAACATCGGGATCGCCACGGGCGAGGCCTCCGGCATCTTCGTCCTCGACGTCGACCCCGACAGCGGTGGGCTCGACAGCCTCACCGCCCTGGAGGAGAAGCACGGCCCGCTGCCCACGACCTGGCGCGTCGAGACCGGGTCCGGCGGCCTGCACTTCTACTTCGCCTGGCCCGGCTTCAACCCGAAGAACAGCGCCGGGAAACTGGGCGACGGCCTCGACATCCGGGCCGACGGCGGCCAGGTCGTCGTGCCGCCTTCCGTGTCCGTGAAGGGGCCGTACAGCCTGCGCGACGACGCCGAACCGGCGCCCGCCCCGGCATGGCTGGTCGACATGCTGCGCCCGCCGGCCCCCCGGGAGCCGTCGCCTACCGGCACGTTCACGGTGGCGTCGGACCGCATGGACGCCTACACCCGCAAGGCTCTGCAGGCGGAGTGCGACGCGATCATCCACGCGCTCGACGGTACGCAGAACGACACCATCAACAGGGCCGCGTTCAACGTCGGCACCCTCGTCGGCGCGGGCGCCCTCAGCAAGAGCGAAGCCGAGAACACCCTGCTCGCCGCGGCCCGGGCCGGGAACCACCCCGAGGGCCGGGCACTCCCGACGATCGAGTCCGGGCTGAGTGCAGGCATCAAGCAGCCGCGGCACCCCTGGCCTCCGGTCTCGCGCCGCGACACGGAGGAGGAGTTCCGCCGGCTGATCGCCGACACCGCGCCGCCCGTCGACTGGACCGACGTGGCCGAGGAGCACAGCAGGCCGGACGAAGAACCGACGGGCGCACCCGACCCGGAGCCGGACACCGAGCCCGAGGACCGGCTGCCCGCCGCCTTCTGGAACGCCACGCCTGCCCTCGGCCAGATCCAGCAGATGGCGCGCGCCCGCCGCACCTCCCCCGACGCCGTGCTGCACGCGCTGCTCGCCCGCGTCGCGGCAATGACCGACCCCACCGTCCGCGCCGCCAGCGGCATCCACCCGCCGGCCACGCTCTGCTGGTACTGCGGACTGTTCGGCCCGCCCGGCACCGGCA
The DNA here is from genome assembly GCF_044751205.1 of Streptomyces sp. NPDC088732. Taxonomy (NCBI): domain Bacteria; kingdom Bacillati; phylum Actinomycetota; class Actinomycetes; order Kitasatosporales; family Streptomycetaceae; genus Streptomyces; species Streptomyces sp. NPDC088732. The sequence continues at coordinate 98,089 of NZ_JBIVLI010000019.1, read as the reverse complement.
AGGGCAACGCCGAAGGGGTCGCCGAGGAACTGGCCCCGTTCCCGGCGACCGACCTCGCTCACATCGACATCTCCACCGGGCAGGGCATCATCGCCGCGTACCTGGAACTGCAGGACGATCCCGACGACGACAAGGGCAAGAAGAAGGTCCTCGTCCAGTCCACGTCCCGCGGGTACGCGCTGGCCACCGAGGGCAGCGTGCTCGACGCCATGGCTCAGATGTCCGTGGGGGCCACCCTCAACGGCGTCCTGTGCAAGGCGTGGATGAGCGAGCGGCAGGGCACCTCCAACGCGGACGTCGAGCGGCGCCGCGTCCTGCCCAAGGGCAGCTACACCCTGTCGATGTCGCTCGGCGTGCAGGAGGAACCCGCCGCGAAGCTGCTGGAGATGGGCTCCATCGGTCTCCCGCAGCGCCTCGCATGGGCGCACTCCCGGCTCAGCCGGGACACCCCGCGCGAGAGGCCGGCCGAGACGGGGCCGGTCATGGTCACGACCGCAACCGGCGAGGACACCCCGGTCACCACGTGGGTGTCGACGCTGCGCGGCGTCGTCCTCCGGGTGCCCGCGCGGGCGACCCAGGAGCTCGACGACCTCGCGTTGGAGATCGCGTTCGGTCGCGGCGAGGAGTTCCCGCTCGACACGCACGAGCCGTTGTGGCGGCTGAAGTGCGCGGCGCTGCTCGCGCTGGTGCACGGGCGTACCGCGGTGAGCGAGGAGGACTGGGACCTGGCGGCCGCGATGTGGCGGGTGTCGAGGAAGGTCCGCGACGGCGTGCAGGAGGCGGCACACCGGCGGCTGCAGGCGCAGAAGGAGGCCCGGGTCGCGGAGGCCGTCCAGACCGCGGTGGAGTCGCAGGCCGCGGTGTACGAGGCGATGCACGGTGTGCACCCGTCCGTCGTCAACGTCGCCAAGCGGGCCCACCGCTACCTCACGCGCCATGGCGGCGAGGTGCCCGCGCGAGACGTCAACCGGAACTGCGTCGCCGTCAAAGATCGCAAGCAGTACCGGGCTTCGGGTGAGGACGGATCGCTGTGGACCGCGGCCCTCAAGTTCGGAGTCGAGCAGGGCTGGCTGGTCGCGCTGGACGGCGGCCTGTTGGCCGCGGGCGCGGCTGCCCCGGAGTAGCCGAGGTAGCTGTGAGTGCTGTCGGAACGTCGGAACCGTCGGAACCAAAGTTCCGACAGCCTCTCCCCTCCTAAACGGACATTCATAGACAAACAACCTCAATTAAAAATCCTGCGTTACGCGAAAGCCCAGGTGGCCTCGCGAACCGCTGTCGGAACCTCGGTTCCGACAATCCGAGTTCCGACACCACCGAACGTCACCATCCTGACGAAGGGACTCCCATGACCGTCCGCCGCTTCCTCACCGAGATCGAACTCGACAAGGTCATCGACTACCTCGCCGGCAAGGCCGACCTCACCGTCGCCACGCTCGACCAGTTCGACGCCGCCGCCCGCGACATGGCGGGCATGACCTTCACCATGGCGGCCGACGCCGCGACCCGCGGGGACCGTTCCTTCCTCGGCTCACTGCCCCAGGACCTCGCGACCCGCAAGCGCCTGGTCCGCCCCCAGCTGAGGATGATGCTCGCCGCGATGAGCGCCGGGGTCACCCACCTGTGCGCGCACACCCGGCAGATCCGCCCGCTCCTGCTGTCCTGCGACCCGCCGTCCATGGTCTGCATGGAGCCGGCCTGCATCGCGAAGGTCGACCAGCACGCGAAGGCGACCGGCTTCCACTGGGACCACCAGTGCGACGGGTGCGGCCAGCCCACCGAGACCGTGTACGCGCACCTCACCACGTTCGGCCCGCTCAGCGTCAGCGGGCACCTGTGCCAGCCGTGCTCGGCCGAGGCGACGAACGTCGCTACCGAGGCTGCCGCGTTCCAGGTGCTCGGCCGCAAGAGCCCGTGCCCGTGCGGCTCCGGCCGCCGGTTCAAGCGCTGCCACGGCCGCGACGTGTAACCGGCCGGGCCTGTTGCTGTCAGGCCCGCCCGTACCACCCACCATCACACACAAGGAGAACCCCATGAACCTCACCGTCGGCAGCGTCACCAACATGGCCCCCGCCAATGCGGACTGGCACATCGCGTTCGACCTCGGCGGCGACAGCGACATCGTCGTCTGCCCGGTCATCGGTTGGGCCACCGTCGTCACCGCGCGCATGGAGGACGGCGCCGTGATCACTGAGATCCAGCCCGCGTTCGTGTGGGGCGGCCAGGTGTGGACCGAAGCCGAGCTGCGGGTGCACGCGCCCGGCCTGGGTTCGGTCTCGCTGCGGCACCCGCACCTGGCCGCGACCGCGGGGCCGAAGGTCTGACAGCAAGCCGGCCGGCCCCGCGGGATTCGGGGCCGGCCTCCACCCAGCACACCACAAGGAGGACCACATGACCGAGCACGAGATCAGCATCCTGCTCTGGGGGATCAGCATCGGCGTTGCATACATGCTGGTTATCCACATGGCCGCCGTGCTTGTGCACCAGGCTGTGGATAACCGGCGTGACCGTAAGGCCATCGAGCGCGCGCGGCAGCTGCTCGCCCAGGACGCCGAGGCGGACGCGTGATCAGCTGCGGCCTGTGCGAGGTAGCCAACGACAACGGCTACCTGTGCCGAGGCGACGCCCTCGTCCTCGCCCGACACCTGGAACTCCTGCCCCGCATCTTCCACGCCCTGGGCGCCTTCCTGGCGCCCGGCGCCGCGCCGGTCGGCGAGCGCGTCTCCAGCAGCCCGGCCGGCTCGCGCATGCCCGTCAACGAGGACGTGATCGACCTCCGCTACGGCGGCATGACCATCACGCTTGAGCGGTGGCGCGCCGACGTCCAGGCCTTCCGCGGCTGGGGCCAGCCCGCCATCGAGGGCGACATGGAGCGCCGCCTGTACGCGGCGGTGCGCTGGCTGGGCATGGAGCTGGACTGGATCGCCGGGAACTACCCGCCCGCCGGCGACCTGGCGCGCGAGGTGCGCGAGATCCGGCGAGCCGGCCTGTCCATCATCGGCGCCCTGCCCGACCACGGCCGCCGCATCGGCCAGTGCGTGGCCGGGTTCCCCGACGGCTCGGTGTGCGGGGCGGCGCTGTGGCACCGGCCGGAGGAGAAGCGGATCGTCTGCCCGTGGTGCCAGTGCATCTACGAGCCGCGGGACTTCGAGATGCTCCGCTCCCTGCAGCCGGAGGGGGCGTGAGCGTTGCGCAACCATGGCATAGCACAGGGGGGGTGTGCTAGTCTCCTGGAGGTGGAAACACCACCATGGCGGGACCGCCTCCATGCCGAAGACGAGCTGCTGGAACAGCTCGGCCAACGCACGGAGCAAGCCCGCAGACGAAGAGCACAAGCCCTGCAAGACGGGGTCCGGGAGTTCGGCAGTGTCTACGCGCTGGCGAAGCACCTGAGCCTCAGTGAGACCGCGATCTCCAACGCGATCAAGAAGTACGGGTCTGCTGGAACAGGCCCTGCCACAACCGCATAACGCAGAACGGGAGCCGAGGCAGCAGCTCCACCGGTGCTGGAACACCAGTGGGCGCGCGCACCACCTCGACTCCCTGACCAGGACCCCCTTGCCGTTACCAAGGAGAACCCGGCTATGCCGAATCCTGCCGCGCCTATGTCGGCCGACACAACTTCTGCCATGCCCGCCCGCCGCCTCATCGCCGCCGGCATCATCCGCCGCCGCGACGGCCGCACCACCACGATCACCGCCACCCCCGCCGGCGTCACCGGCAGCATCCGCCCGGCGGGTGCCCGATGAGCGACCTTGCGCCCGACGTCCGCGACCTCATCGAGGCCGCCGTCGAAGCCCTCACCGTCCCGCGACCGGCCGAGACGCGAGACCTCGACACGTTCGTCGACCTCGTCCGCACCCGCGCCGCTGACGTCCGCATCCAGCTCTCCAGCCTGCTGCGATCCCCGGAACTGTTCACCCTCGCCGAGCGCGCCGAACGCCTCCGCGAGTGGACCGCCGACAACCCCGCCACCTACACCGTGCAGCAGGACGGGGGCCAGGGATGAGCGCCCGCACCTGGACCCTGGAGACCTCCGACGCCGGCGAAGTCACCTTCACCTGCCCCGACTGGTGCGTCATTCAGCACCGCAGCGGCGGCTTCATCGAGGACATTGCCCACCTCGCCGCCGAGGACCAGTTCGAGGTCCCGACATCGCTCGGACGCGTCGCCCTACAGACCGGCTGGGGCCGGTACGAGTACGGCACCCCCGAGCACACCGCGCCGTTCCTCGTCACCGAGGTCCACGCCACGGTCTACCCCGAACGGCTCGGCCAGGTCGAAGAGCTGGCGCAAGCCCTCGAAGCCCTCGCCGTGTTCGTCCGTGACCTCGCACCCCGCCTGACCGACCTGCAGCAGGAGGCCGGACGATGAAGCCCCTGCTGCTCGGCGCCGTCCTGGCGCTGCTCTGGCTGCTCACCCCGGGCGTGCTCGCCGCCGCGCTCGGCCTGGTCGCCGCGGTCCTCGTCGGCGCCGCCGGCCAGCCCGCGGTCTGGGCGTTCATCGCCGGCCTCGCCGCGTACCCCCGCCTCGCCCGCGCCACCCGGAGGTGGACCCGATGAGCAGCCCCCAGTCCCTGACCAAGGGCCAGATCGGCGTCCTCGCCCTGGCCGCCCTGCCGATGATCGCCGTCGGTGTGGCCGGCGCGATCGGCACCTACGCCAACGCGACCTCGGTACTCCACCGCTCGGAGACCGCGCTCGGCGTCGTCGCGGCCGGCGAGGGCGCCACCCTCGTTGCCGCGCTCGTGATGATCGGCGTGACGATGCTCGGCCAGTCCGCCCCAACCGTGATCCGCGCCGCCCTGTGGCTGCTGCCGTCCGCGGCCGCCGTCATGGGCATCGCGATCGCCCCGACCGTGCGCGAGGCCATCGTGTACGGCATGACGCCGCTGGCGATGACCGCGGCCGCCGAGGGCATCTCGTTCCTCGCCCGCCGGATCGTCGTCCACCGCACGGGCGTCGACGCCGAGACCCTGCGCCGCAACGCGAGCACCGTCCAGCAGCTGGCCTATCACCAGGCGCGGGCGGTCAACCACCCGTCCGACTGGGCCCGGAAGCTGTCGGAGCGGAAGGCCTGGCGGTTGGCCAAGCGGGTTGGCGTAGGCGACACCGAGCTGGGCGCGCGCCTGGTCGAGGTGCAGCGTGACCGGCTCCGCGAGGGGGCGGACGCGGCGCTGGCAGGCATGTACGGCGGCACGCTCCCGGAGCTCCCGGCCGCCGAGCACCAGCCCGAGGTGACCACGCTGGCGGAGCACTTCGCCGACGCCGCCGAGGTCGTCGCCGACGCCATGGCCGAGGTGACCATCGAGCGGGCCGCGCCCGTGCCGCCACCGCCGCCGGTCGTGCCGGCCGGAGCCCGGCCGCTGCCGATCGTCGCCCGGCCGAAGCCGCGCCCCGAACTGCCCCCGGCCATCCCGGTCCCGGTGGTCATGCCGCCGGTCGCCGAGCTGCCCCCGCCGCTGTACCGGTGGGACAACATCAGCGGCCAGTTGGCTGCCGCCAAGGTGACCGCCGCCCTGCCCGCCGAGACCCCCCGCCAGGTGGTCACCGAGACCATCACCCTCACCCCTGCTGACCTGCGCCGCGAGGCCCGCAAGCTCGACCGGGACGCGGTCAGGTCGACCCGGCGCCGCGTCACCATCCAGACCCTGCAGACCGAACTCGGCCTGTCCCGCCGCGACGCGACCGCGCTGCGCACCGAGATCGTCGGCGGAGGTGGTCAGGCATGAGCGACCTCAGCAAGGCGTCGCAGGACGCCGTCGACGCCGCCCGGCAGGGCGAGCGGTACGCCGAGATCCTCGCCGTCGTCGCCGCGGTGCAGGCCGGACAGCAGCAGGTGGCTTGCCACCACCCGGCGCCGGCCGGCCGGCAGTCGTCCGGTCAGGCCGCGAAGTGGATCGGCATCGGCGTCGGCGGCTCCGTGTTCCTGCTCGCCGTTGCCATCAGCGCGGTCGCGGTCGCGATCTCCGCGGTCGCCCTGACCGTGTGCCTGCTCGTCCTGCGCGGCATCTGGAACGACGTGCGGAAGGGCGGCAAGTGATGGCCCAGGACCCGCCGCTGACGGCCCGCGAGGCCGCCGAGATCGCCCGCATCACAGCGATGGCATGCATCCGCGGCGGCGTCCTCACCACCCGGCAGGAGAACCGCATCGAGCGGATCCTCGACGGCGCCCGCAAGCGGGCCGACAAGAAGTAGCCCCGGGGCGGCCGGCACCTGCCAGGGAACGGCCGCCCCGGGTCCCATCCCGTTCCGGACGGAGAGATCATTATGTCGCACACCGTTCTCAGCCTCGCCAAGCACACCTCGGAAGCCCCGCCCGAGCCCCCGGCCCGAGCCGAACCCCAACCGGCTCCCGCCGAACCTGCCCTGCGACGTGCCCGCCGCCGCGCCCACGCCGTCGTCACCCACGACCGCACCCGCTTCGTCCTCCGCCAGGCCATGTACGTCGGCGGAGGCCTCGCCTTCACCGCCCGCCGCACCTGGGACTCCCGCAGCGCCGCCCGATACGAGCGCATGATCCGCGCCGCCGAGATCGCCGGCCGCTGGGACGAGGCCAAGGAGTGGGAAGGGCGCGGCCGCCAGTTCCGCGCCGCCCGCCACCAGCGCCGCATGGACCTGATCAACTCGCCCGTGCGCCTGGCCAAGGGCGCCGTTTGGACCGCAGGCCTCGGCACCGGCACCCTGCTGGCCCTCGGCATCGCCATGGCCATCTACAACCGCGACCTCGCCGACGTCGTCGCCCCCATCCAGGCCGTCCTGGAGCTCATCCACTGGGCCACCGTCGTCGTCGCCGTCGTCTGGTGGCCCGCCGTCCTCGCCTCGCCGTTCGCCACGCTCGCCTACCTGTGGCACGCCGGCCGCAAGCACCAGACCGCCCCGCAGTGGATGCTCCCGGTCAAGCAGCGCAGCCTCGACGACGAGCCCATCACCCCGTCGATCGTCGTCAAGGCCTTCCGCGACCTCGGCATCGCGCAGCTGCGCAAGGCCCTGCTCGCCATGGAGGACGCCGGCGCCTCCCTGCTCGGCCCTATCCGCCTCGCCGGGTGCGGCGTCGAGGTCGACGTCGCCCTGCCGTCCGGCGTCAGCACGGAGGAGATCCTCGGCCGCCGCCGCAAGGTCGCCGAGAACCTCAACCGGCACGAGCACGAGGTGTTCATCACCATCCCGCCGCAGCCCCGCACCGTGCGCCTGTGGATCGCCGACTCCGGCGCCCTCGACGAGCCCATCGGCCCGTCCCCGCTGCTCCTCGACGAGGAGACCGCCGCGGACTACTACACCGGCAGCGCACCCTGGGGCCAGAACCTGCGCGGCGACGCGGTCGGCGTCAGCGTCTTCCAACGGCACATCCTGCTCACCGGCCTGTCCAACCAGGGCAAGACCGCCAGCCTGCGGGCCCTGGCCCTGTGGCTGGCACTCGACTCCACCGTCGACTTCCGCATCGCCGACCTCAAGGGCGTCGGCGACTGGCGCATGTTCCTCGACCTGGCCAGCATCCTCATCCAGGGCCCCACCGACGAGCACGTCATGGAGGCCACGCACATGGTCGAGGGCGGCGTCGACGAGATGCAGCGCCGCATCGAGCTGCTGGAACAGTCCGGCGCCACCGACGGCGTCACCCGCGACATGGCCCGCACCGACCCCCGGTTCCGGCCGATCGTGTTCATCGTCGACGAGGCCCAGGTCGCCTACGGCTGTGGCGCCAAGGGCCCCGACAACCGGCCCTACGGCGGCAGCAAGGCCACGTCCCGCTACTTCCAGGCCGTCAAGAAGATCCACGACCAGGGCCGGGCCGTGAACGTCACCATCTGGGAAGGCACCCAGGACCCCACCGACGAGAACCTGCCCAAGCGGTCCCGCGAGGGCAATCACATCCGCGGCTCGCTGGTCCTCGGTACCGAGTCGCAGGCCAAGATGGCGCTCGGCGAGGCCCCGGTCGACGCCGGCGCCGCTCCGCACAAGCTCCGCCGCGGCCTCGACCGAGGCACGCTCGTCGTCGCAGGCGAGGGAATCAAGATGGACGCCGGGCAGTCCTCGGTGACCGTCCGCACGCACTTCATCAGCGGCAAGGACGCCGCGGTCGTCACCGACCGCGCGAAGGCCCGCCGCAACGGCGTCACCACCCTCAGCGTCGTCGAGGCGCCCGAAGAGGTCGACGTCCTGGCCGACGTCCTCGCTGTCCTCGGCACGGAACCCCGCGTGCGGACCCAGGAGGTTCTGCAGGGCCTCGCGCAGCGCAACCCCGGCCAGTACAAGGGCTGGACGTTCGGCGACCTCACCGGCGTCCTGGAGGAGGCAGGCGCCGCCCCGTACAAGTCCGAGGGCGTCATGGTCGTCGCCCTCAAGCGCGTCGAGGACGCCCTCGCAGCCCGCGAGGAGGCCGCCGGCGAGTGAGGGAGGCGCCGGGGAGGCAGGGAGTTCTCCCCGGCCGCCTCCCCGGCTCCGGGAACCCGCCGTGATCAGCGCAAACGATGTTGTGAGGGAGGCAGGGAGGCAGGGGTATCCACAGTCTGGAGAGCCTGCCGGGCAGCCCTCCGACCTGCCCCTACAGCCTCCCTCCCTGCCGCATCATGGAGAGCATGAGCACCCCGCGCCGCCGCCTCGCCGACACCCAAGCCGCAGCCCTCGCCGCCGACGTCAAGCCCGGCACCATCCGCGTCTGGATCCACCGCGGCAAGCTCCAGAAACACGGCCGCGACCACGCCGGCCGCGACCTCATCGACCTCGACGAACTCCAGCAGCTCAAGGCCTCTTGACCAGCGTCCTTCACGGGTGTAACACTCGCTGGAGATCACCCTGCCCAAAAGCAGGTGACCAGGCCGCTTCCAGGGCCCCGCGCTCACCGAGTCGGGGCCCTCGGCATGTCACAGAACTGCCACACAGCAGACACACAGGCCCAGAACCGCACATGATGCCCCCTCAGCCACAAAGCACCAGGGGGAACCATGCGCACCCGCACCGCCGCCGTCACCACCGCACTGCTCGCCGCCCCGCTCCTCACCGCCTGCGGCAACATCGACGACAAGCCCGACGAGACGTCCGCCGCCGTGATGTGCGAAGACTTCGTCAAGGACCGCCTCAAGTCCCCAGGCTCAGCCGACTTCCCCGGCGTCTGGGACGAGGACTACGCCAAGACCACCACACTCCACAGCACCAAGCCGTGGAAGTTCCAGGTAGCCGGCGTGGTCGACAGCCAGAACACCTTCGGCGCCAAGGTCCGCAGCACCTACGTCTGCACGATCTCCACCAAGGACAACAAGACCTGGCAGCTCGACGACATGGCCATCGCCGACCGCTGACCTACTACCGACCCCGGCCCGGCCGACGCCACTTGCGAGGCCGGGCCGAGTCACGTCCGGGAGGCGCCATGCCACGCCGCGCCATGCAGGTGTGCCCCACGCCCGGATGCCCCGCCCTCACCCCCAGCGGACGGTGCCCCGCCTGCCAGGCCGAGGCCACCCAGGCCAGGCCCAGGCACAAGGACGCAGGTCGAGGCAAGGCATGGCGTGATGCCAGCGCCGCCTACCTCCAAGACCATCCGTACTGCGAGGGCGAGTGCTGCGCCTCGCTCCCTCCCCTGCAGCGCGACCGCGCCACCGAGGTCGACCACATCGACGGCCTCGGCCCGCTCGGCCCACGAGGGTTCGACCCCAGCAACTGGCAGGCCATGAGCAAGCGGCACCACAGTGCCAAGACCGCGCGCGAAACCTGGGGAATTTCGTGACGGATTTCGTCACGGTCCGCGACCAGACCCAGGGGGAGGACCCCGGCCGGCTGGGGGGCCGACGACGCGGGGGAGGGCTGGCCCCGGTGCGCCGGGTTCAGAGGTCCAAGGCCGTCACGCAAGGTGACGGCAATCGGTGCTGCGCAACGCAGCGTTGAAGGAGTGATCGAGATGCCGCGTGGTGGTGCGCGCGTGACGTCCGGACCGCCGCCGGACCCGACGTCGCTGCGCAGTGCGAAGACGATGGACAAGGGCGGCTGGCGGACGCTGCCCGCCGAGGGCCGCCCGGGTGACCTGCCCGAGTGGCCGCTGACCGAGGCGACCGACCGGGAGCTGGACCTCTGGCACGACCTGTGGGCCAAGCCCCAGGCCGTGATGTGGGAGGAGATGGGCCAGGCCCTGGAGGTGGCGCTGTTCGCGCGGACGCTGGCGGAGGCCGAGCGGGCGGACGCGCGCGTCGACGTGAAGAAGATGGTGCGCGGGTACCTCGACTCGCTCGGGCTGAGCGTGGCTGGCATGAACCGGAACCGATGGAAGATCGCTCCGGCGATCGAGGAGCCCGTCGAGGTGCCCAGCGCCGCGCCTGCTCCGGCTCGACGTCCATCGGCCCGTGACCGCCTGAAGGTCGTGCCCAGTGGCGAAGGGCCCTGACACCCCCGCCGAGTTCGTCGTCGATTTCCCCACCCTGTGGATCGTCCCCGACTGGATCGAACGGCACTGCCCGGTGCCCGACGGCTTCCGGGTCGGCGAGGACATGAAGTTGTACCCGTGGCAGCTGTGGTGCACCGTCAACCACTACCGGGTGAAGCCGTCCGCGACCGTGGGCCAGTTGGCGCCGGCGTTCCACTACCGGCGCAGCCAGGTCGTGGCCCCGCAGAAAACCGGCAAGGGCCCGTGGTCCGCGACGATCGTCCTGGCCGAGGCCGCGGGCCCGGTCGTCTTCGCCGGCTGGGCGAAGGGCGGCGAGCGGTACCGCTGCTCGGACCATGGCTGCGGCTGCGGCTGGTGGTATGACTACGAGCCCGGCGACCCGATGGGCGTGCCGTGGCCGACGCCGCTGATCCAGCTGACGGCCACGTCCGAGGACCAGGTCGCCAACGTCTACCGGCCGCTGCAGTCGATGGTGAAGCGCGGGCCGCTCGGCGAGATGATGACGGTCGGCGAGGAGTTCACCCGGGTCGGCGACGACGGGCGGATCGACGTGGTCACCTCGTCCGCGCTGTCCAGGCTCGGTAACCCGATCATCTTCGCGATGCAGGACGAGACCGGCCTGTACACCACGGCGAACAAGCTGCGCCGTGTGGCGGATACCCAGCGCCGCGGCGTGGCCGGCATGGGCGGCCGGTCGATGGAGACCACGAACGGCTGGGACCCGTCGGAGAACTCGGTCGCACAGACCACGTCGGAGGCCAGGGCCAAGGACATCTTCCGGTACCACCCGCAGGCCCCGAAGTCGCTGTCGTACCTGGACAAACGGCAGCGCCGGAAGATCCACACGGTCGTCTACGCCGGGTCGACGCACGTCGACCTGGACGCGATCGAGGCCGAGGCCGCCGAGATCATGGAGAAGGACCCGGCCCAGGCCGAACGGTTCTTCGGCAACCGGTGCGTGGCCGGAGCCTCGTCCTGGCTGGACAGCGCGAAGTGGGCGGCCAAGGCCGAGCCGCGGCGCGTGCGCCCGATGACCCGCATCGTCCTCGGCTTCGACGGCTCAGACATGGACGACTGGACCGCGATCAGGGCCGAGACGATGGACGGCTACCAGTTCACCCCGCTGTACGGGGACGACGACCAGCCGACGATCTGGAACCCGGCGGACTACGAAGGCCAGGTGCCGCGCGCGGAAGTGCGCGCGGCGATGGACCAGCTGTTCCGGCGGTACGACGTGGTCCGGCTATACGCGGACCCGCCGTACTGGGACACCGAGGTCGACGAGTGGGTCGACCTGTACGGCGAGGAACGGGTGATCCGCTGGTACACCCGCCGCATCGTGCAGATGCACTCGGCGTGCGAGCGGCTGAAGACCGACGTGGTCAAACGCAACAGCGACGGCGCGGCGTTCACGCACGACGGGTGCGAGATCACCGCCGGGCACATCGCGAACACCCGCGCGGCGTCGCGCCCGGGAGATCGGTACGTGCTCCGCAAGGCGAGTGCCACCCAGAAGATCGACGCCACCGTGTCGAGCATCCTCGCCCACGAGGCGCTCGGCGACGTCATCGCCGCCGGCCTGGCCGAGCGGGCGGAGTCCTACTACTACGGCGCATGAGAGGAGGGCCCATGGCATCGGAGGGGCAGGCTCTCCAACTGGTCGCGCTGCTGGAGAACGAGTTGATCCGGCGGCGCGGCGACATCGACCGCCACAACGACTACTACCGCGGCAAGCACCCGCTGAAGTTCGCCTCGGACGAGTTCGCGAAGTACCACGGCGGCCGCTACAAGGGCTTCTGCGACAACTGGACTCAGGTCGTAGCGGACTCCCCGGTGGAGCGGCTGACCGTGAACGGGTTCCTGGCCGCCGGCGAGACCAAGGCGGACACGGATCTGTGGCAGGTCTGGCAGGTCAACGGCCTCGATGCCGACAGCCAGCTCGGGTTCCTTGGCGCGGTCACCGGCGCCCGCTGCTTCGTCCTGGTGTGGGGAGACCCCGACGACCCGGACATGCCGGTGGTCACCTTCGAGGACGCCTCGCAGTCCATCGTGGCCTACGAGCCCGGCTCGCGGATCCGCCGGCGGGCCGCGCTCAAGCGGTGGCAGGACGGCAACGAGGACTACGCCACGCTGTACCTGCCCGACGAGGTGTGGAAGTTCTGCCGCCCCTTGGCGCAGCAGGACAAGTCCCCGCAGGAAGCGGACGTCGACGAGGAGTTCAAGAGCTGGGCGCCGCGGGAGATGGGCGACGAACCGAACCCGCAGCCCAACCCCATGGGCGTCGTGCCGATGGTGGAGCTGCCGAACAAGCCGATGCTGGTCGACGACCCGATCAGCGACATCTCCGGCACGGTCGCGATGCAGGACGCGATCAACCTGCTGTGGGCGCAGATGTTCACCGCCTCGGACTACGCGTCGTTCCCGCAGCGCGTGATCCTCGGCGCCGAGCCGCCGAAGATCCCGAAGCTGAACAGCGCAGGGGAGATCATCGGTTCGGAACTGGTGGACATCAAGAAGTTCGCCGTCGACCGCGTCATGATCTTCCCCGGCAAGGACGCGAAGATCGCCGAGTGGCAGGCCGCGAACCTCGCCATGTACACCGACATGATCGAGGTCGCCGTCGGCCACCTCGCCGCGCAGACCCGCACCCCGCAGCACTACCTCATCGGCAAGATGGCCAACCTGTCCGCGGACAGCCTGCTGGCCGCTGAGACCGGCCTGGTCAAGCGCGTCGAGGAGAAGCACCTGTGGTTCGGCCAAGGCCTGCGCGAGGTCGCCCGGCTGATCGCCCTGGCCAAGGGCGACGACGCCAAGGCGCGGGCGCTGCGCTCGGGCCGCGTGCTGTGGGCCGACGTCGAGTCCCGCTCGCACGCGCAGATGGCCGACGCGCTACTCAAGCTCAAGCAGCTCGGGTTCCCTTTCGAGTGGCTGGCGCTGCGGTACGGGCTGACCCCGACCGAGGTCGCCGACGTGATGAAGCTGCGGGAGGCCGAGCTCGAAGCCGACCCCGTCACCGAACTGACACGGCAGATGACCGGGACGCCCGGCCCACTGCCGCAGGGCGCGCCGCCCGATGACCAGGGCGACCAGGCAGACCCGGAGGATCCGGAGCTGGCGGCATGAGCCCGTCCCCGGTGGCGCAGGCCCACGCCGAAGCCCGCCGCCGCCTCGCATCCGCGGCCGCACGCGCGGCCCTGCAGTCGTGGCAGAAGGTCGACCGGGACAACATCTACCTGTCGTGGATGGGGCTCCTGGCCAGCACGGTGGCGATCGTCGCCGGCGGGCAGCTGGCGGCCGCACAGTCCACGGAAACGTGGCTGCACCGGCTGCTCGGCGAAGACCCGGAACGGCCGGAGTCCGAGCGCATCGACCCGACCGCGTTCACCGGCGTCGACGGCGGCGGCCGGCCCCTGGCACTGGTGCTGGCGGCGCCAATGTGGGCGGCACTACGCGCGGTCACCCAGGGCAAGCCCGTCGTCCAGGCGATGGCGCACGGGCACGCGCTGCTGGAAGCCGTCGTCCGTACCGCGGTGGCTGACGCCGGCAGGTCCGCGGACTCGGTCGGCATGGTGTCCCGGCCCGCGGTCACCTCGTATGTGCGCGTCGTCGAGGGCGGCGCCTGCTCCAGGTGCGTGATCCTGGCGGGCAAGGAGTACGGCACGTCGACGGGGTTCCTGCGTCACCCGCGCTGCCACTGCGGGATGGAGCCGGTCACCCGCGACCACCGGCCGCGCCCGCAGGACCCGGTCGTGGTCTACGACCAGATGTCTGAGGCCCAGCGGCACAAGGCGTTCGGCGAGGCCGCTGTGAAGGCGATCGACGACGGCGCCGACATCGCCCAGGTCGTCAACGCCCGCCGGGGCATGAGCACCGCCGTGGTGTACGGGCAGAAGCTGCAGACCACCAGCGAGGGCATCACCCGCCGCGGCATCGCCGGCAAGCGGCTCGGTAACCAGGGCAAGGTGCCCGGCCGCCGCCTGCAGGTGTCGCTCACTCCGCGCCTGATGCCCGAAGAGATCTACCGCCTCGCTGACGACCGCGCGCACGCCGTGCGGCTGCTCCAGCGCAACGGCTACCTGACCTGATCCCTGCCCGCGGGGCGCAATGCCCCGGGCCTGTCCCGCAACGGGAGCACCCATGAACCGATCCACCCTGCCCCGCCACGCCCGCACGCACGCGCCCGGCTGGCAGCACCCCTACCCGGCCGACCCGTTCTCGCCCGTCCTGTACGCGGACGGCGGCGACGACGACCAGGACGACGCCGACGAGCAGGACGACTCCGGCGATGAAGACACCGGCGCCGAGGGCGACGACCAGGACGACGCCGACGACGACAAGGACCCGGACGGTGCCGAGGACCTGGGCGACAAGGGCAAGCGCGCACTCGCCTCCATGAAGGGCAAGTGGCGCGCGGAGCGGGACCGGGCCCGCGACCTGGAGCAGCGCCTGGCGGAGAAGGACGGCGCCGACGAGGCCGAGGTGACCCGCCGCAAGGCGGAGGCCGACGCCCTCGCCAAGGCGAACGGCCGGATCCTCAAGGCCGAGATCCGGGCCGCGGCCAAGGGCCGCCTGCACGACCCCAAGGACGCGCTGACCTTCCTCGACCTCGACCAGTTCGAGGTCGGCGAGGACGGCGAGATCGACCCCGAGGAGATCGAGGAAGCGATCACCGATCTCCTGAAGGACAAGCCCTACCTGGCAGCCGCAACGGCCAAGAGGTTCCAGGGCACGGGCGACGGCGGAGCGGCGCGCAAGGCGTCCCGACCGAAGCAGCTCACCCGAGCAGACCTGAAATCCATGAGCCCGGAGGAGATCGACAAGGCCCGCACCGACGGCCGGCTCGACGACCTCATGGGCGGCAAGTAGCCAGGAGGCAACCCACCATGACCGTGCGGAACTTCGTTCCCGAGATCTGGAGCTCCAAGCTCCTGGTCGCGACCCGCAAGGCCCTCGTCTACGCGGCCCCCAACGTCGTCAACCGCGACTACGAGGGCGAGATCGCGGAGGCCGGCGACACCGTCCGCATCACCTCGGTGTCCCGTCCGACGATCGGTACCTACGTGCCGGGCAACACGACGATCACCCCGGAGAAGCTCAACACCGCCCAGCGGACCCTGGTCGTCGACCAGTCGAAGTACTGGGCCGCGAGCATCGACGACGTCGACAAGCGGCAGGCCAAGTCCAACCTCATGCCGCAGGCCATGTCCGAGGCGGCGTTCGCTCTGGCCGACACCATCGACCAGTATGTCGCCAACCTCTACACCCAGATCGCCGCGGGCAACTTCCTGAACGTCCAGGGCTCGCCGATCGACACGTACACCACCCCGACCGACGCCTACGACAAGGTCCTCGTGCCGCTGCGCACGAAGCTCACGAAGGCGAACGTGACCACCGCCGGGCGGTACGTCGTCGTCCCGTCCGAGTTCTACGGGTCGCTGCTGCTGGACTCGCGGTTCATCAAGGCCAACGAGGCCGGCACGGACGCGGGCCTGCGCAACGGCCTGGTGGGACGCGCGGCCGGGTTCGACATCTACGAGTCGAACAACTGCCCCGTCCCGACCGGAGACACCACCGTCGTCCAGGCCGGCGTGAAGGAGGCCATCACCTTCGCGGAGCAGCTCAACAAGACCGAGGCCTACCGCCCGGAGAACTCGTTCTCCGACGCGGTCAAGGGCCTGGCCCTGTACGGCGCGAAGGTGATCCGCCCGGACCACCTGGCCGCCGCGTTCATCAACCCGACCGCCGCCTGATCGGAGGTATGAGACATGGCACGCACTTCCGTCCCGTACAGCAACCTCGTCCCCAACAGCAGCCTGGCCGACCCGGCCGGTACCGCTGTCACCTCTGGCGCCGGTAACGGAGGACAGGTCGCCAACGCCTTCGCCGAGCTGACCCTGCTGCGCGTCTCCAACGCGTCCGGCGGGTCCGGCACGGCCACGGTGCTGGCCGGTTCCCAGCCGCTGGCGATCGCGTCCGGTCAGGGCAACCTCGCCGTGACCGTCGCCAACAGCGCGACGCAGTGGATCGGCCCGGTCGAGTCCGGGCGGTTCCTGCAGAACGACGGGTCTCTGATCGTGGAGACCTCCGTCGCGATGACCGTCACCGCCTTCAAGATCCCGAGGAACACCTGACATGGCCAAGACCATCTACGTCCGGGGTGAGGGTGGGGCCATCATCGCGATGGACCTGCCCCTGCCCGAGAGCATCCAGGAGCGGTACGAGCGCGGCCTGATCCAGCGCGTCCATTCGGACGGCAGCCCGTACTACACCGCGCCGACGCCCGAACCCGACGAGGGCGACGGCGATGGCGATGGCGACAAGGGCGAGACCGGCGGGCAGCAGCCCTCCGACCCGGGCCGTCCCAACGTGAACGCAGCCAAGGCCGACTGGGTCGAGTACGTCGCCAAGCGCGGTGTGCTCTCCCGCGAGGACGCCGCGGCGTACACCAAGGCCGACCTGATCGACATGGTCAGCTGACAGCCGGGAGGCCACCGTGGCGCTTGACCCCCTCGCGTCGGTCTCCGACCTTGAGGCGCGTGGCCTGACCGTCGACGACACGGAGACCGCCATCGCCGGCGTCTACCTCGACGTGGCATCGCAGGCGGTGCGGGAAGCAGCCGGCTCGCCGATCTCGGAGACGACGTCGACGGTCACGCTGGAGGGCGAGGCCGGGCAGTGGCTGTCCCTGCCCGGCCTGCCCATCTCCGAGGTGACCGCAGTCGCCGTCGACGGCGAAGCGGTCACCGACTGGCGGCTGATCTCCCAACGGCTGTGGCGGGCCGCCGGCTGGACCGGCGGCAACGGCCCGTCCGAGGTCACCGTGACGCAGACACACGGTCTGCCCGTGGTGCCTGCCGACCTGGTCGACCTGGTGTGCCGGATGACCGCCGGAGCGCTCGCCGACTACCGCTCGGAAGACCTGACGGCGCAGGGCACGCGCGTCATCACCTCCGAGCGGATCGGCGACTACGCCGTCACCTACAGCAGCGACGGGCGCATCTCCGAGATGGACCTGCCGCAGTACTGGCGCGAACGGCTCGCCGCTCGCTTCGGTGGCGGCACCGACCTGGTGAGGTCGCGGTGAGCGTCGGCCGCTACCTGAACCGCCAGCTGGAGGTGTGGCGGCCCACCACCGTCCCGGACGGTGCGGGCGGTCAGGAAACCACGCTCGTCCTGCAGGGCACGGTGCGGGCGAAGGTCGACCAGCCCTCACCCACCGAGCGCCTGGTCGCCGCTCAGGCGGGCTCCCGGCACACGCACGACATCTGGCTCAGCCCACGCGCGGACGTCCAGCGCGGCGACCAGCTGCGCGGCACGGACGGGCTCGGGCAGGCCCAAGCGTTCCGGATCGGCTCGGTCGTCCAGCCGTCCAGGCCCGTGTACTCCAAGGCGTTCGCCGAGATCATCGAGAAGGAAGGGGCCTGACATGGCCGCTCTCAACGTGACGGCCGTGCCTGCGGGCACAGGCCTGCTGGACCTGAACGCGGCAGCGGTGGCCGCGGCCGGTGGCGGGGACTCCGCCCCGGTCGGTACCGGCCGGTTCCTGGTCATCGTCAACGGCGACGCCGCCCCGCACACCGCAACCCTGGCCACGCCGGGCAAGGTGCAGGGCCTCGACATCGCCAACGCCGCGATCACCGTGGCCGCGGGCAAGACCGCCGTCGTGCCCCTGACGCGCGTGTTCGCCGGCACGAACGGACGGGCCACGATCACCTACGACGGCGTCACCTCCGTCAAGGTCGCCGTCCTGGAGCTGGGCACCTGATGGCGGATGCCGAGCGGCCGCGGCTGCCGCAGACCGAGCCGCACGAAGCCCGCCGCCGCGCCGAGGACCTTCTCGGCCTCGGCGAGGTCGACATCCCGCAGGCCACCGCGTGGGCGCTGGTCGCGATCGCCGGCGAACTCGCAGAGATCCGCCGCACCCTGCGCCGGAGGTGAACCGTGGCACGACGACGAGGACGCGGCGGCCGCTCCGGCACCGTCGTGCAGGTCCAGGTGGAAGGCCTGGACCGCCTGCGCGCCCGGCTGGAGGAACTCGCCCCGGAACTGCTGGCCGCGGCCAAGCCCGCCGTGAAGGAAGCCGCCGAGTCCGTGAAGACCACCGTGCAGCAGCACGTCCGCGTGGACAGCGGCAACCTGCGCGACAGCGTGGACATCCGCTACCAGAACGACGGGTTGCAGGCCGAGATCGGCTGGCGCGACCGGGACGACGACTACGCGGCCCTGCACGAGCACGGCACCCGCAGGATCCCCGCGAACCCCGTCCTGGGCCCGGCCCTGGACGCCGAGCGCGCGCCGTTCCCCGACCGGATCCGCACTGAGGTCAGGCAGGCCCTGCCGTGACCGCACCTGCCCCGATGCTGCCCATCCAGCAGGCGCTGAGCGCACGCCTGTCGGGCGACGAGGACCTGCAGGCGCTGATCACTGGAGTGTTCGACTTCGTCCCGGAGAAGCAGGCGTACCCGTTCGTCGTGATCGGCGAGGCGACCGAGACGCCGGACAACCGGCACGGCGGATTCGGCCGGCAGACCTCGGTGACCCTGCACGTGTGGTCGCAGTACCGCGGCTACACCCAGGCCCTGCAGATCGGCGCCATCATCACCGGCCTGCTGGACCACCAGCCGCTACCCATCGCAGGGCTGGACTGGATCTCGACGCGGTTCGAGTTCTCCCAGACCCTCACCGACCCCGAGCCGCCGGGCGACATCCGGCACCTGGTGCTGCGCTACCGGATCACCACCGAGCAGTCCAGCTGACCCCCACCCGTACCGCCCCCGCGCCGCCGGCCCGGGGGCTTTGTCACACCTGCAGGAGGCTGACATGGCCGGCATCGACGGCTTCGGAACACTGCTCAAGCGCGGTGACGGCGGGGGCGTGGAGGCCTTCACCGCGATCGCGAACGCCACCGGCATCTCTGGCCCGGGCCTGTCGCGGGAGACCATCGACGTCACCGCCCACGACAGCCCAGACCAGTACATGGAGTTCGTCGGCGGCCTGAAGGACGGCGGCGAGGTCACGCTCGACGTGAACTACAACCCGGCCATCCACGACGTCCTGATCGACGACTTCGACGACGAGGACCCGCGCAACTACCAGCTGGTGTTCCCCGACCCGGACGAGACCACCTGGACCTTCGCCGCGATCATGACCGGCTTCGAGCCCGACGCGCCCTACGACGACAAGCTCTCCGCGTCGCTGACCTTCAAGGTCACCGGCAAGCCCACCATCTCCTGACGAGCGGCAAGGACACGCACCCCATGGGACTACTCAGCAAGACTCAGATCACCGACGTCGACGACCGCCAGTGGGAGGACGTCCCCGTACCCGAGTGGGGCGGCGAGGTCCGCATCCTCGGCATGTCCGGGACCGACCGCAACGCCTACCAGGCCGCCATGGTGACGCTCGGCTCCAACGGCAAGCCGCAGAGCGTCAACCTGAATGACCAGCTCGCCAAGCTGCTCGCCAAGTGCCTGGTGGACGAGGACTTCCAGCGGCTGTTCACCGACAAGGAGGTGCGCGACCTCGGCCGGAAGAACGGCGCCGTCCTGGAGCGGCTGTCCACAGTCGCACAGCGCCTGTCCGGCATCGGCAAGGACGCCGTGGAGACCGCGGCGGGAAACTCCGAAGCCGCCCCGAGCGGCTCTTCTACCACCGACTAGCAGGCCACCTGGGCCGCCCGAGCGTCGCCGCGCTGCTGGCCGGCATGAGCTCGGCGGAGCTCACCGACTGGATGGCCTACGAGCAGATCACCGGCCCGCTCGGCGGCGCCCGCGACGACCTGCTGATGTCCGTGCTGGCGGCCGTGATCTCCAACGCGAACCGCGGCAAGGGCCGCAAGGCCCGCCCGTCCGACTTCCTGCCGAAGTGGGACCGGAACAAGCGGATGGACTGGCAGGACATGCTCGCCGCCGTCCGCGGCATCAACGCCCAGATGGGCGGGACGGACACCACGAAGACCGGCCAGGAAGGGGGGCAGCGTGGCAACGATCCTGGACGAGCTCCTGGTGCGCCTCGGCGTCGACGCCGAAGGGCTGACCGCCGGGACTGACGAGGCTGCCAGCAGCGTCGAGGGCAGCCTCAAGGGCATCGCCGCGGCGGGCGCGGGCGCCGTGGTCGGCGGCCTGTTCGCCGCCGGCCTGGAGTCGGCGATGGACATCACCAACGCCACCAATCGCCTGCAGAACCAACTGGCCCTGACCGACGACGAAGCGTCCCGCGCGGGCACCATCGCCGGCGACGTCTTCGCTGCCGGGTTCGGCGACTCCGTCGAGACCATCAGCGACGCCCTTGGCGCCGTCTCGCAGAACCTCGGCGGGTTCTCCAACCTGGGCAGCGACGAACTGACCCAGCTGACCAAGGACGCCCAGGCCCTCAGCGATACGTTCGAGTTCGACGTGGCTGAGTCCACCCAGGCCGCCGGCCAGCTCATCAAGGCCGGCCTGGCCAAGGACGGCACCGAGGCTTTCGACCTGCTGACGTCGGCCGCGCAGAAGCTGCCGCCGGCGTTCCGCGAGGAACTGCCCGACGTCGTCAAGGAGTACTCGGAGTTCTTCTCTCAGCTGGGGTTCTCCGGCCCGCAGGCGTTCGGTTTGCTCACCGAGGCGGCGAAAAATCCGACGTTCGAGATCGACAAGCTCGGCGACGCGATCAAGGAGTTCTCGCTGCGGCTGGCCGACACCAAGGCGGTGGAGGCGCCGCTGAAGTCGCTGGGCCTCAACGTCAAAGACATCCAGAAGCTGGTCAACACCGGCCAGGGCACCAAGGCGTTCGACCAGGTCACAGACGCCCTGCGCGGCGTCGAGGACCAGACGAAGAGGACCGGGCTGCAGGCCGCGCTGTTCGGCGGCCCGGGCGAGGACCTGGGCAACAGCCTGCTGAAGATCGACGCCAGCGCGGCCGCCGCGAGCTCCGGCATGGATGACGCGGCAGGCTCGGCCAAGGCGGTCACCGAGTCCATGCAGGCGTCCCCTGCGCAGTCCTGGGACTCCATCATGCGGACCGTCAGCACGACCCTCGGCGAGGCCCTGGCGCCCGCCCTGGAGGTCGTCAGCAACTTCCTGCGGGACAACCCGGGCCTGATCTCCGCCATCACGCCTGTGGTCCTCGCCCTGGCCGTGGCGCTCGGCATCTGGGCCATCGCGCAGTGGGCGATCAACAGCGCGCTGCTCGCCAACCCCGTGACCTGGATCATCCTCGGCATCGTCGCGCTGGTCGCCGTGATCGTCCTCATCGCCACCAAGACGACGTTCTTCCAGGACGCCTGGCGTGCCATGACCGAGGGCATCTCAGCGGCCTGGGACTGGATCTGGGAGAAGCTGCAGCAGGGCTTCAAGCTGCTGACGGACCTGTTCCTGAACTTCACCGGCCCGGGCCTGCTGATCAAGCACTGGGACACGATCAAGTCTGCGACCAGTGCGGCGATGGACTGGGTGGCGGACAAGGTCATGGCCGGAGTCCAGGCCGTCTTGGATGCCATCTCCTGGCTCAGCCGCCTGCCCGGGATGGTGGGCGGCTACTTCGGCCGGCTCTACGACGCCGCCCGGCAGAAGGTCGACTCGCTGCTCGACACGGTGCGGGGCATCCCGGACCGGGTGCGCTCCGCCGTGGGCAACCTCGGCTCGCTGCTCTACAACGCCGGCGCGGACATCATCCGCGGCCTGATCGACGGCGTCACCGGGATGATCGGCGCCCTGCAGCGCCGGTTCTCGTCCATCACGTCGATGATCCCCGACTGGAAGGGCCCCATGACGGTGGACCTCCACCTGCTGGAGCCCTCGGGCGAGGCCTTGATCTCCGGCCTCATGGGCGGCGTGCAGGACCAGGTGCCCGCCCTGCGCAGCCAGCTGCAGGACATCACCACGTCCATCCCGGGCAACGTCAACACCGGCGTGAGCCGGGCCGCCAGCAGCAATGGGGGGCCGGTTGTTCTCGAGCTGGCCTCCGCTGGCGGCGAGGTCAACGACGCTCTGCTGTTCCTGCTGCAGGACGCCATCCGCGTGCGCGGCGGAGACCCCGTCATCGTCCTCACCCCCGCCTCGTAAGGAGGTTCCCTGTGGTCTCGTTCCCCCTGGACCTGCGCACCGAGCTGCGCATCGGCGGGCAGTGGCACACGTTCGGCGACGTCCGGACCGCCTCGGGCGGCGACATCACCATCAAGCGCGGCCGCTCGAACCCGACCAGCCAGCCGGAGCCGGTGCAGTGCACGGCCAAGCTCAACAACCGGCACGGCGACCTCAGCCCGGACAACCCCTACAGCCCGTACTACGGGCAGCTGGACGAGAAGATCGAGATGCGGGTGTCGGTGCCCGCCGCCGCCCGGTACCTGGACCTCGGCACGGGCGGCCGGGCGTCCACTCCGGACGCCTCCGCCATCGACATCACCGGCGACATCGACGTCAGGTTCGATGCCCAGCTCGACAACTGGATCGCCACCGTGCCCGGCAACGTGGTCGAGCTGGTCGGGAAATACAACCTCACCGGCAACCAGCGCAGCTGGTACCTGGTCGCGTCGGCCGCCGGTGGCCTGCGCTTCGGCTGGTCGACGGACGGGACCTCCGCGAACGGGTTCACCTGGACCACCGGCAACCCCCTGCCCGTGCCGTCATCCGGCCGCCTCGCGGTGCGCGTGACGCTCGACGTCAACAACGGCACGGGCGGCTGGACCATCTCGTACTACACGGCGCCGACGCTGGCGATCGGCAACGCCGGCGGCTGG
Organism: Streptomyces sp. NPDC088732; assembly: GCF_044751205.1. Lineage (NCBI taxonomy): Bacteria > Bacillati > Actinomycetota > Actinomycetes > Kitasatosporales > Streptomycetaceae > Streptomyces > Streptomyces sp. NPDC088732. Next base: position 75,003 of record NZ_JBIVLI010000019.1, on the reverse strand, counting down.
ACGCTGCTGGAGAGCCACGCCGAGAACGCCGGCACCACGAGCATCTTCAACTCGACGGCGGCGCTGGAGATCGGCGACATCACCAGCACCGGCCTGGACGTGGCGTTCGAGCCCGCGCAGGGCCGGATCTACGGCGTCGAGATCCGCAACGGCATCAACGGGACGGTCGTCGCCTCACCGAACTTCAGCACCCCGGCCGCAGGTACCGGCTCGTTCGCCGACGCGGCCGGCCGCACGTGGACCGTGACCGCCCCCGCGGCCATCAACGACCGCGACTACCGGGCGCACACCGAGGTGTCCAAGCTCCCGGTGGACTGGGACGACTCGGGCAACGACGTGTTCGTGCCCGTACAGGGCTCCGGAATCCGCCAGCGCCTCGGCCAGGGGCAGAAGGCCCTGCCGTCCGCGCTGGCGCGCCGCATCCCCGGCTTCGGACCGCTGGCGTACTGGGCGCTGGAGGACGGCGCCGACGCGACCAGCGCCTACTCCCCGATCAGCGGCGTGGCGCCGATGGCGCTGTCGGGCGTGAACTGGGCCGCCAACGACTCCCTGCCCGCCTCCGGGCCCCTGCCGGCCCTGGCCACCGGCGGCAGCACCCTGCCCAACATGCGCGGCGTGGTGCCGCCCCCGACCGGCGCCATCACCGGCTGGCAGGTCCGCTGGCTGTACCGGCTCGACACCGCCAACACGACGCTGCGGACGTTCATGCGGATCCTGAGCCGGACCGGCACCGTCCGCGAGCGGATCCTGCAGTGGCGCAACAACCTGACTCGCGTGATCGCCCTGGACGCGGACGGCAACGTCATCTTCCAGAACGACTTCACCACCGGCAGCGACCTGTACGGCCAGTGGAACGAGACGCGTTTCTACACCCAGCAGGTGGGCGGGACCGTCAACTGGTTCCTGACCTTTCAGGACGTCGGCGGCGACTTCGGCTCCGTGTTCGGCAGCTACTCCGGGACCATCGGCGCGCCGTCCGTGATCTGTTCGCCTGCGGATGGCTTCTCCACCGACCTCAACGGCATGTCGCTGGGCCACATCAGCGCGTGGCGCACGACGGACGTCTCTGCCTACATCGGCGCGATCATCGCGTACACGGGCGATCGTGCGGGCACGCGCATGCTCCGCCTGGCCGGCGAATCGGCGATCCCGCTTACGGTGCGCGGCCCGATCGGCGAGCAGACCAGGGTCGGCTACCAGCGGATCGGCACGTTCCTGCAGCTGGTCCAGCAGGCCGCCGAGGCGGACGGCGGCGTGCTGGACGAGCCGCGGCACCGCCTGGGCCTGCGCTACCGGGGCCGCACCACCATGTACAACCAGACGCCGGTGCAGGTCCCGTTCGGGAAGCTGGTCGCCGGCACCGGCAAACCGATCCGCGACGACAGCCTGGTCCGCAACGACATGACCGTGACCCGGATCGGCGGGAGCTCCGGCCGGTACGTGGAGAAAGAGGGGCCGCGCGGAGTCGACCGGTACACGACGTTCGACAGTGCGACGTCGCTCAGCCTCTACAGCGACGATCAGGCCGCGCAGATCGCGGCGTGGCTGGTCCACCTCGGCACCACCACCGACGCCCGCTACCCGAACGTCACCGTCAGCCTGCGCGCGTTCCCGGACCTCGCCGACCGCCTGGCCGCGCTCGACGTCGGCGACCGCCTGCAGATCACCGGCATCCCCCTGGGCAAGGGCCCGGTGGGCGGGACCGCGGACCTGATCGTGCAGGGCATCACCGAGAACCTGTCCCAGACGGACTGGCGCCTGACGTTCTCGTGCACACCGGCCTCACCCTGGGACGTGGCCCGCGCCGACGACGGCCGCCGCGCGAACACCGACGGCACCCAGCTGACGGCCGCGGTCACCGCCACCGCGACCGCGGCCACCGTGACCGTCACCGACGGCCCCCTGTGGGTCACCACTGCTCGCCACCCGACGGAGTTCCCGTTCGGTGTGACCTGCGAGGGCGAGGACGTCACCGTCACCGCATGCACCGGCAGCCGACAGGACAGTTTCACCCGGACCGCGTCCAGCTCCTGGGGCGCGGCCGACATCGGCGGCACCTGGACCAACAGCGGCGGCTCAGCCAGCGACTTCTCCGTCACCGGCGGCCGCGGCCGACACAGCAACGCCAGCATCGGAGTCAGCCGCACCTCGGTCCTGACCGCACCGCAGGCCGACATCGACCAGCGGGCCACCGTCCGCACCTCGGCGCTCGCCACCGGCGGCAGCCAGTACACGGGCCTGGTCGCCCGGTTCGTCGACGTCAACAACCACTACTACGCCAGGGCGACGTTCACCACGAGCGCGACCGTGCAGCTGGTCATCCAGAAGCGGGTCGCCGGCATCCAGACCGACCTGGCCACCGTCACCATCCCCGGCCTCACGCACGTGGCCAGCGTCGACTACGGCATCCGGTTCCAGGCGTTCGGGTCCACCCTCCGCGCCCGCGTGTGGCTGGCCTCCGCCGTCGAGCCCGGCAGCTGGCACGCCTCGGTGACCGACACCGCGTTCTCGGCGGCCGGATCGGTCGGCATGCGCACGATCCTCGACGCCGCCAACACCAACCCCCTGCCGGTCCTCGTCGACTACGACGCCTACGAGGTCCTCAACCCCCAGACCCAGACGTGGACCCGCAGCGCCAACGGGATCGTCAAGACCCATCCCGCGGGCGCCGACGTCCGCGTGACCCGGCCCGCCATCGCACCCCTGTAGAGAGGAGACGTCCATGACGGCATATCCCGCGTTCGCCGCAGGCCAGAGCCTCACCGCAGGCGCCCTCAGCCTCGCCGCCCTGATCGGCCAAACCGTCTTCCGCGCCACCCGCGGCGCCGGACAGACCATCACGAGCGGCACCGAGGACGTCGCCAACGCCATTCAATGGGACACCGTCGACCTCGACCTGCTGGGCGGCTGGACACCCGCATCACAGACCAGGTGGACCGTGCCCTTTGCCGGGTGGTGGCGGCTGGACGGGTCCGTGAGTTTCGTCGGCGTGACATCCCCGGCAACCCCGGGCACCCTGCGCGACGCGCTCTGGTACTGCAACGGCGCCACCATCGCCGCAGGCCGGGCCCGCTCGTTCTCCGGGACGATCGGCACCAGCCCGATGACCGTGGAGGCCCGGTCGATTCCGTACCTCCTGAACGCGGGTGACTACGTCCAGCTGATCCCGCTGCAGAACGCTTCGATCTCGGTCAACACGGGCACCGGCACCTACGCCCCGCACATGACGGTGACCTACGCCGGGCCGCCGGCCTGACCGTCCCCCAACAGCCACGCCCCCAACTGGGGGCTTTTTTCATGCCCTGGAGGGCCCGTGAAGTTCGTGTCCCGCAAGGCCTGGGGCGCCAGACCGCCCCGGTACAACCTCGTCCGGATCGCCAAGACCAAGGGCGTGAAGGTCCACTACGAGGGCACCGAGGTCCCGGCGTCCCTGGCGAAGCCGGAGAACCATCCGCAGTGCGACGACCGCGTCCGCGCGATCCAGGCCAGCCACCTCGCCAACGACGACGAGGACTACTCCGACATCGCCTACAACGCCGCGGTGTGCCCGCACGGCTGGGTGTACGAGGGCCGTGGCGCGCACTACCGCACCGGCGCCAACGGCGACCGGGAGCTCAACGAGGACCACTACGCCGTCCTCGCGCTGCTCGGCAGCAAGGGACTGACCCAGCCGACCGACGACCAGCTCAACGGCCTGCGCGACGCCATCGAGTGGCTGCGGGAGGACGGCGACGCCGGCGACGAGATCGAGGGGCACAAGGACGGCTACGCCACGAGCTGCCCCGGCAAGCCTCTGTACACGTGGGTGAAGGCCGGCGCGCCCCGTCCGAAGGTCGAGGGCCAGCCCGCCGCCGGGCAGCCGGCCACTGGCCACCCGGCACCGGCGAAGCCCAAGGTGTCGCTCGCCCAGGTCGTCAAGGCCGCCAGGACCGACCCGCACGCCGCCCAGGGGCACCAGACCCACGCGGCCGCGGTGCGCCTGGTGGAGAAGGCGCTCCTGGAGCTCGGCTACCTCACCTCGAAGTACGCCGGCGACGGCAGCTTCGGCACCGTCACGGTGTCGGCCTACGCCGCGTGGCAGCGCCACCTCGGCTACGCCGGCCCGGACGCCGACGGCATCCCCGGCAAGGCCTCCCTGACCCAGCTCGGCAAGTCCACCGGGCTGTTCACCGTCATCTCCTAGGAGAACCTCATGTCCCTCGACGCCAAGCGCACCGCGCGCACCGTCCTGCAGACCGGCGTCGGCGTGGCCGTCGCCCTGCCCGGCATCGTCGCCGCCTCCGGCATCCCGGCCGCCCTGCCCTGGGTCGCCGGCGCCCTGGCCGTCGCCGGCGGATTCGCCCGGGTGATGGCCCTGCCGTCCGTCCAGTCGCTGCTGCCCTCGTGGCTGCGGACCGACATCGCTGGGCGGTAGCCGTGACGCCGCAAGACCCGGGCGTGTACATCAGCTCGGCGCAGATGTATCAGGAGATGAGATCCCTGCACGATGCTGTGACCCGCGTCGAGATCAAGGTCGACGGGTTCCGTGACGACAACAAGGCGATCACCGACCAGGTCGGCGACCACGAGACGCGCCTGCGCCGGCTGGAGGCGTCGCGCTGGCCGTTGCCTACGATCGGCGCCCTCGCGGGCGTGGCCGGTGTAGCTACGGCCGTCTTCTCCCTGCTCCAGCACTGACTGCGCCCCCGCTGTCCTTCGGGACGGCGGGGGCGCTTTCGTGCGTTCAGGGTCAGCGGCGCCAGGGCCGGTCGTCCCGCTCGGGGAGCCGGGCGGTCTCGACGTGGCGGGCGCCGCGGGCCTTGCGCCAGGCGTAACGAGCTGCTGAACCGGCGCCGAAGGTGACGATGCCCGCGAGGGCAACGTCGAGAAGGCTGGTGCGGAACCCAGCGATGATGCCGGTGATGCCGGCCAGGGTGAGGACGCCGCAGGCGAGGGCGAGCAGCGTCCAGATCGCGGTCTTCATGGCGGAACGGTGGGCCGACCGCGCTGGGCTGTCAGTCCTTTGCGCTCAAGCCAGGCCCACCCCCCGCTGCTCTCGGAGACGGTGGGGGCGCTTTTGCGCATGCAGGCTCAGGCGTCTAGGTCGACGGCGAACTCCACCACCGTGGTGTCGCCGCGGCGCACGATCGGGTGCGCGACCTCGACGACCCGGCCGTCCTCGGCGAGGTGTCGGCGGGTGAACCGCAGGACGGGCACGGCCTTCCCGATGCGCAGCGTCTCCCGCTCATGCTCGGTCGGCATGCCCACCGTGAACGCCTCCGTGACCCGCCTCACCTGGATGCCGAGCGTCGCCAACTGCGCCCGCGTCCCGCCCGGCCACGGCTCGTTGATCGGGTCCGCGACGGGCGTCCCGGCCACGTCCGACCAGCGGACGAACGACGTCGACATCTGTGTCGGGGCGTCGTTGTCGTAGAACACGAAGTGCCGGGCGAGCAGCGGCTCGCCGACCTCGCACTCGAAGAGCGCCGCCAGCTCGGCGCTGGCGCGGGTCTTCTCGAAGAACTTGTCCAGGCGGTACTCGGCCCAGCCGATCCCCTGGTCCTTGGTGAACGCGGTCTGCGGGGCGCCGCCAGGGCTGCCCTTGTACCGGTCCGCGGCGAGGCGGTGGATGGGCGGCTGCTCGCGGACGATGGTGCCGGCGCGGGTGCGGGACTCGATCAGGCCCTCGTTGCGCAGCACGGTGAGTGCGTTGCGGATCGTCGTCTCGGACACGCCGTAGGACTCGGTGAGTTCGGGTAGGGTCGGCAGCCGGTCGCCTGGCCGGTGGGCACCTTCGTGGATGGCGGTGCGCAACTCGGCGGCGATGCGCAGGTACTCGGGCCGCTGCGTCAACGCGATCCCCACCCCTCCGGAATGATCGTCCGATTCTGAGTACACATATTCCCCGGTCTACTTGACCTGCGCCAACTCCCCCGCAATTCTGAGTACAGAAAGAGTTGTTCTGTACTCAGAACGTCACGACTTTCGGGGGCACCGCCATGCCGGAAACCGGCTCCAGCTGGACGCGAGCATTCCCAGCCCAACCTGCACAGGCCCGCGAGGCCCGCGCATGGGCCACCTCGCACCTCGCGCACCAGGACACCGCCCAGCTCGCCGGCGAACTCTTCGTCTGTGTCCTCGCCACGACACCCAGCAAGGTGACCATGACCATCTCCACCGCCGGGACGCGCGCCCGGATCACCGCATCCGGCGACCAGCAGATGACGCTCATCAGCGCCTACGGCCCGGGCAGTCACATCCTCAGCGGCCTGGCCCTGCGCCGCGGCGTCAGCCCCGACGAGTTCGGCCTGTGGGCGGAGGTAGGGCTGTGACCTTCCGAAGCCTCGGAGCGGCCCTCGCGGACCACGCGGCCGCGGTCGAGGGCGACGCGCAGGTCGCGTACCGCCGATACCTGGACCACGCCCAGCCCTGCCCGAACTGCACGACCGAGCCGTGCCCGGCAGGGGCGCCCTTGTGGGCCGCGTACCGCGCCGCCCGGGCCGCCACCCCATGAGACCGCCGCTCTTCCGTGGCAGCATCCCCCTGGCTGCGGAGGGGCGGCCTCCAGCGACAGACCCCGCTCCTAGACTGGACCGGCCGCGACGGAAGGAATGATCACAAATGCGACCCCAGCGTTTCGAGGACACCCTCAAGGCCCTGCTGCAGCAAGCAGGTGGGCAGGTCAAGGACGTCGTCACCTCCAAGGAGGCGGGCTACGACCGGCACCCCTACGGCCTGTCGGTGACCTACCAGAACGGTGCCCGGGTCCTGCTCCAGATCATCGCCACGTCCGCCGACGGCGACAAGTACGACCAGCCCGAGCAGGTCATCGAAGGCGAGAACGCCCTGGCCCCCGTGTCCGTCCCGGACGTTTTCGACGGCGGCAAGGTCCAGCTCGGCCGCGTCGACCAGCACCTGGCCGCACTCCTGGCGAACTCCGGCAGCAAGGAGATCGCCCTGGTCGAGCCCTACAGCGGGTCCCCCGAGGCGCACACCGCGATCAAGTACGGCGTGCGCATCACCTACCACGACACCAGCCGCATCAACGTGTACGTGGTCCACGCGCTCCCCGCCGGCCGCGACTGGCCGCACGGTGGAGAGTTCAGCGTCCCGGCCGCCATCTGATCCACGGCCGGGCACAGCACCACCAGAAGAGCACCACGTCGACTCACCTGGAGGTACGCGTGAACATCGACCCCGGCAAGACCGAAGGATCGTGCAGCGTCTGCGGCGCCAACACGTCCGCCCCTCCCGGCTCCCCGGTCCCGCAGCACCAGCCCCTGAATGGCAACCGGGCCATGTGCCCGGGGGCCGGCACCCCGGCACAGTGACCTGAGAAGGACGTCGGCCCCCACCGTGTCGAGCCGGTGGGGGCCTCCTGCCGTCCAGCAGCGAGGGCTCCGCCCAACGGGGGGCGAGCGGAGCCCTCTGCGGCCAACCATAACCACCCGCTCCGAGCCGCCTGCAGCGGGTCCCCCGGTCTCTGTCGACGGGTATGGCTTGGCCCCCGCCACGTCATTGTGGCGGGGGCCGATTTATGGCCAGGGCCCCGCTGGGGGATGGGAGCGGGGGCCTGCCACGAACGAGCCTGGCAGCGGCCCAACACGCCCGCATCTTGGATGCCGCCACTGGGGTGAGCGGCCCCGCCCGCTGCCTCCTGGCGTAAGGGGGGCGGGGCCGCACTTCCAGGATGCGCCACCCAGTGGACTCGCGCTGGAACGACCGCGGCCCCCCGTCGCTTCGCCGCGACGGAGGGCCGACCCACTGGCGAGAGTGCTCGCACCCCGAGCGTGCCCTGCAGTCCCAGGAGGCGCGAGCGGAGGGCGCCCAACGGGTGACACGGGGCGTCCGGCGCGACCCGTCCGTGGAGGAACCAGGGCCGCGCCGGACCTCTTCTCCGGGCGGCCCCGCCGCGCGGGCAATGCGGGCGGGGTCGCTCTTCCAGCCTGCGCCTTGGCGAGCGTGCATGCACCTGGGGTATGGCGAAGGCCGGCCCCGCCACAGGACCGGCCTTCTTGCTGTCCGCACCCGAGCTGCCAAGCGTTGGATGGGACCACCAGCATAGGGCTGGGGGCTGACATCGGGGGAGTGGTGCGGGACAATAGAAGTGCAGGTCAGCCCGTATGCGGGTACACCCGGTTGCGTGAGCGATGCGTGAGCGGAGGTCCCGAAGAGGGCCGGAATTCCCGGAGTCGACCGGAGGGCGAGAGCTACCGACCTGGGGTTTCTAGGCCCTCCCGGAGTAGCCAGAGCGCACCGGGCCCGAACCTGCTTTCTTGTAAAGCGAAGGTCGTCGGTTCGAACCCGACAGGCGGCTCCAGTCGTTGAGCAGCGCAAACGCCCCGGACCACGGTCGGTCCGGGGCGTTCTGCGTTCGCGGGTGGCAGCGGCCGGGGGCGGTTGCTCGCGGTTGGGGCGGCGCCGGAGCAGGCGGTCCATGCGGCCGATGGCTCGCGCCGTGTGGCGGATGTCACGCGTGTGCGGCGTCCCCGGTCCTGCTGATTCGAATGCGGCCGAGGAGCTCGGCTCCCCTGTTGTCGATCTTCTGGTGTCGTCGGTGCGCGGCGCCACGGGGAACGGCGGTGACGGAACCGTATTGCCGCAGCTCGGCGCAAGCCCGGGCGAAGTGTGGTCCGGGGCGTCAGCTTTCCGGACCGGGGCTCCTCCGCGAGCGAGCGCTGCCGGCTGCGTGCGGCCTTGCTTTCATGTTCGGTGGCAGGTACTACAGTTCGACGCGTTGCGTGATGTTCACAGCAGCCGTACAAGGAGCGCGGCCGGCCTCCGCATATCCGGGGCAGCGAGGCCGCGCCATTCCCGTGGGGGGAATTCAGCAGTGAGAACACGCTCTTTGGCGTCGGTGGCCGTGTCCGCCGCGCTGAGCGCCGCACTCCTTGCCGCGCCCGCGCTGGCGTACGCGGCCGACGGCGGCACGCCCGGGCAGGACCCGGCCGTTGCCGCGACCACGACCCCGACGGCCGGTTCGACGCCGACGCCGGACACGCCCACCGGCGTCCCGTCCGACGCGGCCGCCGACGCGCCCTCGGACACCCCGACGCCGTCGGACCCGTCCTCAGGCGACCCGGCGCCCGACCCGGGTGGCAGCGCGCCCGCCGACGGCATCGGCGCCCCGGTCTTCGGCAGCGTGGGGTCCGACCCTTCCGACGCCGGTTTCCTTACCGTGGCCGTCTCCTCCGACTCGGCGATCACCGAGGTGTCCGCCGAACTGACGGAGCTGCACGGCGCGGCCCCGGCGACCGTGACAGTCACCGGCTTCACGCTCGTCTCCGGCACGCCGCAGGACGGCGTCTGGCGCTCGCCGCGCATGTCGCAACTGCCCTCGTACGGCGGCTACGACGTGACGGTCAGCGCACAGGACAGCGACGGTGACAGCACCTCGGCCACGGGCGTCACCACCGTGGACGTCGAGCCCAAGCCGGTCTTCGCCGACCGCAGCATCAGCCCCGCCGTGCTGGACGTGGAGCACACGCACGTCAAGCTCAGCGGCCGCATCTCGCTCTTCGACCCGATCACCGGCGACATTTCGCCGCTGGCCGGCAAGGAGCTGAGCGTGATCGCCCAGTACGCCTACAGCGCTGTCACCGCCGCCGACGGCAGCTACGCGATCGACGTGGCGCCGCGGCTGAACGGCGAGAACGCCAAGTCCGTCGCGGTCTCGCTCTCCTTCTGGATCGCCAACCCCGACGGCACGAACACCTACGTGCTCGTCGACAGCAAGACCCTGCCGGTCGTGGTCAGCCCGAGCCGGATTCGGCTGGACCACTCCAGCGTGCGGATCAAGTACGGCGTCAAGGCGTCCTCATCCGGCATCGTGGAATACCTGTACGGCGGGACCTGGCGTCCGGCCAAGGGTGTCGCGGTCGAGATGGACTACTACGCGACGGCGACCAGTAATGCCGCCGGGCGCTTCGCGCTCACCTACCCGTACCTGCTGTCCGGCGACACCACGTTCACGGTGCAGACCAGCCTCGACAGCTACCTGGACGACCCGTATCTGACCGCCTCGCACGCGCAGTTCAAGGTCGACGTCATCAACCGGACCAGCATCTGCTTCTGTACGAGCTGGCTCGACGAGTACTCCGACCTGCACATCCAGGGGAGCATGAACGGCAGCGATGCCAAGGTGCCGCCGAACCGGAAGCTGTACCTCCAGCAGTCGGCCGACGGCAAGTCCGGCTGGAAGTCGCTCGGCTGGTTCACCGTGAAGTCCAACGGCACCTTCAATCTCGACGCGTACGTGGCGGTGCCGAAGGGCTACTGGCGGCTGTACTCGACGGGGTCGTCGGACTACCAGCCCGGCTACTCCAACTCCGTGCACTTCAACCGCACCGCGACCAGGATCACGGGCTTCAACGCCGGTCCCGAGCCGGTGCGCAAGGGCCGCACCGTGACCACCACCGGCACCGTGCAGAAGCTGAGCGGCACGAAGTGGGTGGCGTTCGGCAAGCAGCGCGTCTACATCCTCTTCCAGGCCAAGGGCAAGAAGGCCTGGACGCAGCTCGGCTCCGTCAAGGCCGACTCGCACGGCCGCTTCACCGCCCGCTTCACCGCGAAGCAGGACGGCACCTGGGTCGGGGTCTACCTCGCGTCCGGCTCCTACGTGGACGCCGAGAGCTACCACGACTACGTGGACGTGCGCTGAGCAGCCCCTTTCCGCTCACGTTGCCGAGCAGCGTAAGAGCCCCGGACCGTGATCGGTCCGGGGCCTTCGGCATTCACGGGTGGTATCGCCGCGGCTGCCGACCTCGCACCGGGTGGCTGATGCCATGGGTCCGCGGGTGCCTGCTGCGGCGTGGCTCCGGCTGTGCCCCCGGGGTACGCGGGGAGCCATGCCGGCCGGCGGCGCAAACCTCGTGGATGGCCTGCGAACGCGTGCGCTAATGTGCTCGGGCCCGACTTGGACGCGACTGCCGTGGAGCCAAGTCCGGCCAGCTGCGCCGGCGTTGCTGCCGGGTGCCGCATCGCATGTCTTCTCTGGGGGGAAACGCTTTGCGACGTTCCATCATGCTGTCCGCCGCGATCTCGACGGCACTCGGTGTGTCGGCCTTCGCGGCCACCACGCCGGCTCAGGGGGCCACCACCCCCGCACCGCCCGTGTTCATCACTTCCGGGGACTACCAGCACCCCGGCACCCTGATGGTCCGCACCTCGTCCGACACCCCGGTCACGAGCGTGACCGCCCACTTCTTCCCGAAGGGCAGTCCGGAGGGAACGCCGGAAGCCGGGTCCACCAGTGACTTCAGCATCATCGGCGATCCGGCGGCGAAGGCCTTGAAATGGCAGACCGCCGTGCACCTGCCGCAGCACGGCGAATACCGGATCGCCTACGACTTCACGGACGCGTCCGGTGCCACGTTCACGGGTCTGAGCCATGCGAAAGACGTGCTCCACTACCAGACGGCCATGAGGATTCCCGACTTCGCCGTCACGCCGACCGCACCGGACTACACGCACCAGCGGGTCACCGTCTCGGGCACGCTCATCGCCGAGCCGCCGGGTGACCCGGCCGCGTCCGTCCCCGCGGCGGGGGAGAAGGTGGAGATCTACACGGGCCGCGCGGACATCCAGGTGGTCACGGGTCCGGATGGGCGGTTCACGGCCGAGTTCGTGCCCAAGGACCGCGCCTCCACGGTGTATGCCGAGCAGTGGGGTTCCGACACTGATCCCCAAGCGCTCCACCCGGTGTCGTCGTTGGTGTACATCTCCACGGTGCAGTCGCCCACCAGGGTCTCGGTGAACACGCACACCTTGAACCTCGCCCAGGGTGCCACCGGCACGGTCACCGGTCTTGCGGAGATCCAGACGCCCGAGGGCTGGCGGCCCCTGCCCGGCTCGCGGATCGCCTACACGAACGGCCCGAGCGCGACCGAACTCGGCAGCGCGTACACCGACAGCCACGGCCGGTACACCTTGAAGGTGCCCTCGACCGGTGCCGCCCTCGCCGGCAAGGTGGTGCTGGCCGGTGACGACGAGCCGTTCGCGACGATGTCGTCCCAGCCGCTGACCGTCCATGTGGCGTTCAAGACCGCGCTCAACGCCACCGTGAGCCTCGACGACCGGTCCCGGCTCCATGTCACGGGTTCGCTCAACCTCAAGGACAGCCGTGCGCACTGGCCCGCCAAGCCGGCCGTCGTCCTGGACTACTCCAAGAACGGCAAGACCGGCTGGAAGGCCGTGGCGACGCTCCCGGTGACCGTCCGCCACAACAAGGCCGGTGTCGCGGAGACCTTCGGGCAGAGCCGTACGGCCCCATCCGACGGCTACTGGCGCGTCCGGTTCCAGGGCAACCCCGATCTCGCCTCCGCGGTCACCCCGATCGTTCACCGGCACCGGCTGACGACCCGGATCACCGGCTTCAAGGCTTCGCCCAAGTCGGTGCGGAAGGGCGAGTGGACCTACTTGACGGGCACCCTTCAGTACCGGGAGGGCACGGCCTGGAAGGGGTTCCGCGACAGCCAGGTGTCCCTGTACTTCCGGCCCCGTGGCGCCAAGAGCTACCGGTACGTGCACGCCCTGGGCGTCGACAAGGGACACATCGCCAATCTGGAACGGGCGACGCAGGACGGTACGTGGGCCGTGGTCTTCGACACGGCGACCGGAAGCGGCTTCCTGGTCAGCAACACGGCCACCACCTACGTCGACGTGCGGTAACACCCGTCGGCCCCCGCTGACGGCAGAACGCCCCGGACCGTGGATCGGTCCGGGGCGTCCTGCTGTCGGCGTTCACGGCCCCACGGCCGCCGCACGGGCCTGGTGGGCCGGGGAGGCGGAACCGTGCGCGGTCAGTGGGTTACTTGACCGTGATCTGAGCCGTGCCCGTGACGCCGCCGCTGGTCACCGTGATGGTGGCCGTGCCGGCGCGGTGGGCCCGCAGGCGGCCGGTGGTGGGGTCCACCTCGGCGACCTTGGTGTTGCTGGAGGACCAGACGTGGGACGCCGGGTCCGCGATCGGCATGCTGAGCGGGGCGATGTTGTCGCCGCCGGTCTGGAGGCCGGTCGCGGTCAGGGTCACCTCGTCGTTGCGCTCCATCGGCGCGGTGGGCGCCGTGACGGCGATGGACGCCAGGGAGGGCTCGACGGAGTACTGCAGGTTGCCGTCGGTGCCGATGCGGATCAGGCCGAAGTGGTAGAAGCCGCCCTGGTCCGCGGGGGCGTACGCGGGCATGCCGAGGTCCGCGAAGGCGAACTGCGGGATGCCGCCCTGAGCGGTGGTGGTGCTGCGGCCCTCGGGGTCGAGGATCTGCTCGGAGAAGCCGCGCGCGTGGCCGTACATCATGATCACGTGCTGCGCCGGGTGCGACTGCTGGAACTTCTGCACCAGCCGCATGTACATGCGCGCCTCCCAGCGGTCCGTGAACTGGCTGTTCGCGGCCGGGTGGGGGTCGTAGGCGGGCATGTGGGTGACGACGAGCACGTCCTTGGCCGTGGCGTCCGTCAACTGCTGGACGAGCCACGGGTACTGGGCGCCGGTCGGGTCCTGGAACGGGTCCGAGGACTGCAGGCTGCCGTGCGAGTTGTCGGTGACGATCAGTCGCGCCGCGCCCTGGCTGTAGGCGTAGTGCGTGTCACCGAAGGTGTCGCTGTAGTTGCCGTTCTCGGAGTCGGCGCCCTGCGTGATCTCGTGGTTGCCGACGATGTCGCGCTCGGGGATGCCGAGGGCGTCCATCTTGGACTTCGCGAACTGCAGGTCGGCCAGCTTGCCGTCGTCGGCCATGTCGCCGAGGAACTGCGCGGCGTCCGGGTGGGCCTGCGGGCTCAGGGCGGGCAGCCGCTTGGCGATGGAGTCCATCACGTTGCTGCTGACCGAACCGGGGTCGCTCGCGAGCATGTGGGCGTCGTCGCCGGCGAGCAGGGTGCTGCCGCTCTTGGCGAAGTCGTCCGCGTTCTCCTCGAACTTCAGCCAGGACGGGTTGTCCGGGATCGCCTTGTAGTCGGGGACCGTGACCGGTCGCGGCGAGTACAGGGCCTGCAGGCCGGAGACGTTGAGCGTGCCGCTGTAGGCGGTGCTCGGGCTGATCGCCAGGAAGTCGATGAAGCTGATCGTCAGCGGGAACTGCATGCCGGCGGGCAGCTGCGCGACCGCGAGGTGCCAGCCGTTCCAGGTCACGAACGTCGGGTACAGCGTGGTCGACGAGCCGTTGACGTTGATGTACTTCTCGGCGAGCTCGATCCCGTTGCCGTCGCCCTTGATCCACACGCCGATGCCGGTGGGGACGTGACCGCCGTTGGTGTCGGTCTTCAGGGTGACGTTGGGGGACAGCACCAGCTGCTTGACGCCGGAACCGGCCGGCATCGAGTAGTCCAGGCGCAGCGACGCGGACTCGGTGGAGCCCGGCGGGACGACGCCCTGCTCGGTGGACAGGGTGGCCGGCTTGCCCGTGGTGTTGTTGCTGAGCCGCCACACGCCCGTGCTGTTCATCGGGTCGATGGTCTTGCTGACGCTGCCGACCGCGACCGAGGCGGTGGCGGTCCGGCCGCCGACCTTCGCGGTCACCTCGGCGAGGCCGCCGTTGTTCGCGTCCGCGGTGAACACACCGTGCGCGTCGACGGTGCCGAGCGAGGACGGGGTGACCGTCCACTCGGCCGCGTCGGCGGAGATGTCCGTGGTGCGGCCGCTCTTGACGGTGCCCGTCAGGGTCAGCTGCTGGGTGCCGCCGTTGCCCATGTCGACGGTGTCGGGCGACAGGGACAGGTCCTTGAGCTCGGCGGCGACCTCCAGCTTCTCGGAGGTGGTGCGGCCGTCGCTGGTGGCGATGACCTCGCCCTCACCGCTGGTGTGCGCGGTGAGCCTGCCGTTCTCGTACGAGGCGAGCGACGCGGGCTCGACGCGCACGTCCACGGTGCCTGTGGTCGGGTTGGCGACCTTGTCCGTGGCGTACACCGACAGCGGGATGGTGCTGCCGGGGACGGTGGTGATGCGGTCGCCGCCGTTCACGACGACCTTGTGGGCCTCGCCGGCCTCCTTCTCCGTGGAGTAGAAGAAGATGCCGTTGGCGACCGGGCGCTCGGTGTTGCCGGGCTGGTCGGACGGGGTGTTGACGACCTCGGTGCGCGTGGCGCCGGGGGCGCGCACGGCCATCGTGGTCGAGCCGCCGCCGTCGAAGAGCATCGCGGTGTCGGCGCCGTGGGCGACCATGTAGCCCGCGACCTGGTCGCGGGTCACGCCGAAGGCGCGGGTGGCGCCGCCCTGGCCGTCGACCGCGACGACGATGGCGTGCTTGCCGTCCTTGGTGATGCCGACGGCGGTCTCCGGGTTGGCGCCGCTCGGCGGGGTGCCGGTCGGGTCCTTGTAGACCTTGCCGTCCTTGACCAGCGTGTCGACGCCGCTGACCAGCTGCGTGACATCGTTGTCCGGGGACAGCCGCGTGGTGATGCCGACCGTGTCGCCGGTGTGCAGGTTCGCCGACAGCCAGGTGCCGCCGGCCCCGCCGCCGAGCAGGCCCAGCTGGTCCTTGCCGAGCTGCGGGAGGGAGGTCACGCCGGTCTGCACGCTGTCGACGGTGAAGCCGCCGTCGGCCGTGTGGCCGAGCACCAGGGTGCCGTTCGCCAGACCCGTGGCGGCGCCGAGGTCGGAGGTGACCTCGGTGATGCCCCCGGACGTCAGGTCGCCCACGGTGTTGACCGAGGTGAGCGCGCGGGTCGCGGCGCCGTCCGTGATGGTCCCGGAGAAGGCCTCGGGGCCCATCACCATGGAGCCGTCGGGGCGGACGCCCAGCTGCGAGGCGAAGCCCGGCTTGGGGCTCTTCAGCAGGCGGCCGTCGGTCACCACGCCGCCGAGCGGACGGCCGCTCGCGTGGATCTCGAAGTAGTCGCCGTTGACGCCCGCGACCGCGTGGGTGCGGTTGGCCATCGACGAGACCGTCTCGTCCGCCGGGTTGGTGAGGGTGTCGCCCGCCTCGACCATGCCGACCCGCAGGTTCGGGTCGGTCAGGTCGGCGCTCAGCACCTGGACCTGCTGGCGGCCGCCGACGGTGTCGTAGGTCTCGCTGTAGTGCTCCAGACCCTGGGTCACCGTCTCGCCCGGGGTGCGGCTGTAGTCCACCACGAGCGGCCAGTTCTCCGGCGTCTGCGGCAGCCAGTCCGGCGTGGCGGCCTGGTCCTGCGCCGCCCCGTCCCCGGAGGTTCCCGAGGCGGTGGCGGCACCGGTGACCGAACCGGCCAGAGCCAGCGCCAGCGCGGTGACCACCGCGGTGCGGCGTGCGCCGGCTCCCACGGATCTCTTCCCGCGAAGTGTCATTGCGTGTGTCCTTATGAGTGTCCTGCCGGTCGAACACCGGCTCGCGTACACACGACACCCGCATGGCGAAGGACAGATGGCCGATTGCGGGTCTTCAGATGACCCACAGGAGTGGCACGTCTATGGATTCGGTCAAATATTGGCCGGATCTTGGTGTGTCCGCGCCCCCGTACCACACGGTGCGGTACGGGGGCGCGGAGAGGGTCGGTTCGGTCGCGGCTACCAGGTGGAGGGCGCCGGCGGGACGACCACCGGCGGACGGTCGTCGCAGGTGATGGTGTTGGGCAGCTCCCAGGAACCGAGCCAGGGCCCGGTCGTGCCGCCGCCGTCGTTGCCGCCGAGGTCGTTCAGCGTGAACTCCGAGCCGGTGGCGGGGAAGTTGAACGAACCGCAGTTGTTCACCCCGACCGCGCCCACATTGCGGGCGTCGACGTTCTCGAAGGACGCGGAGCCGGCGGCGCGCGCGCTCACCACGGAGGTGCCGGTGCCGTCGACCCGAATGTCCTTGAAGTGCACGTTGCTGATGGAATAGGCGTCCTTCACCGGGAAGTCGGAGACCAGCATGATCGCGTTGTAGGTGTTGTCGAGGAAGTGGTCGCCGGTCACGCGGATGTCGGCGTCGATGGACTTCTCCAGCGCGTAGAACCAGATGGCGCCGAGCCCGATGTTCCAGTTCAGCTCGTAGGTGCCCGCCCGCACTGTGGTGTTGTCGGTGATCCACAGATGCCCGGCGAACGGCTCCGCGCCGAAGCGGGAGCCCACTTGGAGGGCGCTGCCCTCGCGGATCGGGTCGGCGATCAGGTTGCCGGAGACCGTGTTGTCCGTGCCGCCGTAGATCGCGATGCCGTTGGCGAGCACGGGGGTCTGCACCGTGTTGTGGTCGAAGGTGTTGCGGGCGTTCGCGGTCTTCTCCGACCACATGGCCAGCCCGTCGTCCCCGGAGTTGCGGACGAAGTTGTTGCGGACCACCGAATCGGTCACGCCGGTGTGGAAGTTGAGGCCGTCGGCGATCTGGTCGGTGATGACGTTGCCCGTGATGCGCAGGTTCGACATCGGGCCGTCGAACCACATGCCCACCTTGGTGTGGTGGATGTACAGGCCCTCGATCGTGGAGTCGGAGAGCGCGCCGCCGATGCCGTTCACCTGGTCGGTGTCGATGCGCTCGCGGACGTCGCCCTCGATCGCGAAGCCCGACAGGTGGACGTCGTGGCTGCCGCCGGCCGAGGCGTCCTTGCCGTAGAAGCCGACCCCGGTGTGCACCGATCCGTCGGGCGCCGGGGTGCCGAGGGCGACCTCCTTGCCCTTGATGACGGTGTACCAGCTGCCGGCGCCCTCGATCGTCACGTCGTCCACCACGATGTGGCGATTGACCTGGTACGTCCCCGGCGGGATGTAGACCTTCAGGTGCGCGCGCCGCGCGAAGGCGATCGCCTTGTCGAGGGCGCCCGCGGAGTCCCGCCGCCCGGTCGGGTCGGCGCCGAAGGCGAGCACGTTCGCGGCGACGAGGGCGATCCGCGGGGCGCCCACCAGCTGCGAGTCCAGCAGGTCGACCGTCGTCGTCACGGCCCCGGCGCGGGCGGGGACGGTCAGCCGGATCTTCTCGCCGGCCTTGTACGTCCGGCCCAGCAGCAGGCGCTGCTCGTCGTAGAAGTGGTTCGGCCGGAACGGCTTGGCGATCACCGGTGTCGGGGTGGTGGCGTTCGGCACGCAGCCGCACTCGGTGATCCACCAGTCGTCGTGGAGCAGGCCGGCCTGCGGGTCGTTGGAGAACGGGTACTGGTTGTAGAGCCAGGCGTACTGCGAGGTGAGCGTCATCGTCCGGCGGCCCTGCCCGCCGGCCGTCACGTCGAGCGGCGCGGTGATGCCGCCGCCGCCCGGCGCGTCCGGGATGCTGTACCGCACGGTGATCGCGTTCGCGGCGCTCGGGAGGGTGAACTCCACGTACTGGCCGCGCTCCAGGGTCACCGCCTTCCGCCCGGACGCCTCCGCGGGGAGGGTGTAGGCACTGCGGCCGCCGATGACCGTGCCGTTCGTCGCGGCGTTCTCCGCCTCCTGCTCGGCGAACCCCGGGTCGGCGCCGCGTCCGGCGACCAGCGCCGGATCCAGTGCCGCCCGGGTCACCACGGGGCCGGCGGCCTTGGCCGCGCCGGTGCCCGCCTGCGCGGTCCCGCCGAGCCCGAGCCCGATCCCGGCCGCCGCGGCGACCACCGCGACCGTTCTTCGCCAGGTGTTCCTGCTCCTGCTGCTCCCTGCCATCCCCAGCTCGTTTCTCTCGTAGGCGCGACCGCCCTGGACGTGCGAGGCGGAGCGGACGTCGTGAGGTGAGGCGACAGTAAGGACCCGGTGGACGGCTCCACAAGGCTCCTGCGCGATGTTTTCGGCACACTGATGATGAAGTGCGGATCTCTGTCTGTTTCTTGCGCGGCTTACGTGAATCGTTGCGACCACGCGAGCGGGCGGGGGGAGGTGCTTCAGCGGTCCGAGAAGGGCCCGCCGGGACCGAAGGCACGGGCGGCGAAGCGGCGGCCCATACGGCGGTAACCGGCCGCGTTGGGGTGCAGGCAGTCCGGCAGGTCGGCCACGTCGCCCGGGCCGAACAGCTCGCGGCCGTCCAGGTAGTGGAGGCCGCGGTCGCCCGCGGCGGCCCGTTCCGCGACGATACGGGCCAGCTCCGCGCGGATCACGGTCAGCGTCAGGGCGCCGCCCGGCACGTCCCCCGGGTCGCCGAGGGCGACGACGCGCGGCCCGGCGGCGGAGAGACCGGGCGCGGTGGGCCCCGGGGTGGTCTCCACGGCGGGGCAGCTGATCGGGGAGACGACCAGCAGCGGGGTGCCGGGATGGCCCTCGCGGACGGTGTCCAGGAAGCCGTGCACCGCCGGCCCGAACGAACGCAGCCGGAAGGCGGCCTGGTTGACGATGTTGATGCCCAGCTTGAGGCTGATCAGATCGGCCGGCAGGTCCCGGATCGTCCGGGCGACGTACGGGTCGAGCATGGCGTTGCCGCCGAGCCCCAGGTTCAGCAGCTCGGCCCCGGCGAGGGCCGCGGCCAGCGCCGGCCAGGTCGCGGTCGGGGAGTCGGCCGCGGCGCAGTGGCTGATGGAACTGCCGTGGTGGACCCAGCGCGGGCGCCCGGTCGGCCGCGGCGGGAGCACCTCGGCGTCCGCCCGCAGCCCGACCACTTCCGTACGGGTCTGCTGGGGCAGCCACAGTTCGAGGTCCTTCTCGCCCTCCGGCAGGCCCGCGAAGCGCACCCGGCCCGGCCGCCCCCGCTGCCGGCGCGCGGGCGGCGCGAAGAGGTCCGGCTTGTGCAGGACATGGCCGCGCGGGGCGGGCCGCGTCCCCGCGTACACGCCGTCCACGGTCAGGTCGACCGCGCCCGCGGGCAGCGGCTCCGGGCTGCCGTCGAGCTGCCACACCGAGGTCAGCAGCTCCAGTTCGACGGCGCGGGCCGCGGTACGGAACGCCAGCCGCACGCCGGACGGCAGCGCGGTGACCTCGTCCATGAAGACGTCCGGGTACTGCGAGCGCGTCCACGCGGGCAGCCGGCGCGGCAGCAGACCGGCCTCGGTGCGCTCCAGGTCGAGGGCGCCCCGGAACTCCACCGGCCCGCCGTCGAGCGGGATCTCGCGCAGGGTGCGCAGGGCAGTTGTCATGATTTCTCCCTGCCCGCGACCCGCGCCCTGCACACCGCGGCGCCCCGGCCCGTCAGGGGATCAGGACGACCTTGCCCGTCGTGCCCCGGGTCTCCAGCGCGCTGTGGGCGGCCGCCGCGTCCGCGAGCGGGAAGCGGTGGACCGTCGGCCGCAGCCGTCCGGCCGCCGCCTCGGCCAGGGCCTCCTCCTCCAGGGCGCGCAGGCCGCCGGGACCGCCGGCCCGCGCCATCGCGGGCCCGAGGACCACCGCGGAGGTGATGCCGCGCGCGGCCCGTTCCTCCTCGGGCAGGGCCGGCGACCCGCCGGAGGCCCACCCGTACACCACATGCCGCCCGCCGCGGCCGAGCAGGCCGACCGCCCCGCGCCCGAGGTCCCCGGAGACCGCGTCGAAGACGACGGTGGCGGCCCGCCCGCCCAGCGCGGCCCGCGCGGTGTCCGTCCACCCGTCCGCGGTGTAGTCGACGGCCGCGCCGGCGCCGGACTCCCGGACCCGCGCGGCCTTCGCCGGGCCGCCGGCGAGCCCGAGCACGGTGGCCCCGGCGTTCCGGGCGGCCTGGACGAGCAGGGTGCCGATGCCGCCCGCGGCCGCGGTCACGACGGCCACGTCCTCCGGCCCGAGAGGGGCCTGCCGCAGGATGCCCATGGCCGTACGGCCGGTGCCGACCATGGCGACGGCCTCGGCGAAGCCCAGCCCGTCCGGCAGGACGTGCAGCCGCTCGACGGAGGTCACGGCGCGTTCGGCGTAGCCCCCGGGCACCATGCCCAGGTGGGCGACGACACGCCGGCCGAGCCACTCGCGGCCGGTGCCCTCCCCGACCGCGTCGACGGTGCCGGCGACCTCGCGCCCGGGGACCGTCGGCAGGTCGGGCAGCGGATAGGGCCCGTCGAAGGCGCCGGAGCGCAGCGCGGTGTCGATCACGTGGACCCCGGCCGCGGCGACCGCGATCCGCACCTGCCCGGGGCCGGGTTCGGGGTCCGCGGTCTGCTCGTACCTCAGGTTGGCGGCGGGGCCGAAGGCATGGAGACGGATGGCGTGCACGAAGTGCCCCCCAGGGAGATGCGGACAGATGTGCGGGCGGCCGGACCGGGTCCGCACCGCCCACTGTTCGTCCTCAACCGTGCTTGAGGTCAACCGCGTCACGCGAGGATGCGCGCCTTGGCCTTCTGGTACTCGTCCTCGGTGATGTGCCCGTTGCTCTTCAGGTCGGCGAGCTTGGCGAGCTGGTCGACCGGGCTCCCGGCGGACGCGTGCGCACCTGCCGTGCCCGCCGTACCGGTGGAGCTGCCGTCACCGCCGCTCGCGGCAGCCTCCCGGACGTACTGCTTGAACGCCGCGTCCGCCTCCTTGACCTGCTTCTGATCGCGTTCGGCCATGCTCTTGCCGCGGGCGATCACGTAGACCAGCACACCGAGGAACGGCAGGAAGACGAGGACGATGATCCAGCCCGCCTTGGCCCAGCCGCTCAGCGAGTGGTCGCGGAACAGGTCGCCGATGATCCGGAAGAGCAGGAAGAACCACAACACCCAGCAGAAGATCAGGAGCATGGTCCAGAACAGGTTCAGCAACGGGTAGTCGTCCATGGCCCCAGTGGACGGCGGCCCCCCGGGCGCCGCACTCCGGATGCGCCCGTCCGGGCGATCCGTGGACGGGTCAGACGCGCGGGAAACGGGCCTGCAGGTCCCAGATCGCCGGGTTGGCGTCCAGGCCGTCGTGCAGGTCGGTGAGGTCCGCGACCAGGTCGTGCAGGAAGTCGCGGGCCTCGCGCCGCAGGTCGCTGTGCGCGAAGGCGAGCGGCGGCTCGTCCGGGGCCCAGTCGGCGACGACGTCCACCCAGCCGAAGCGGCGCTCGAAGCGCAGCCGGTCGGTCGACTCCGTGAAGTCCAGTTCCGCGTGCTGGGGGCGGGCCGCGCGGCCGCCGAGCGGGTCGCGGTCCAGCTGCTCGACGATGTCGCACAGCGCCCACGCGAAGTCCAGGACCGGGACCCATCCCCAGGCTGTGGACAGTTCGCGGTCGGCCTTGACGTCCGCCAGGTAGACGTCACCGCAGAACAGGTCGTGGCGCAGGGTCCGCACGTCCGCGGTGCGGTAGTCGGTCTGCGGCGGGTCGGGGAAGCGGCGGGAGAGCGAGTAGCCGAGGTCGATCACCCGCCGATGGTACGTGCCGGCCCCGCGGGCAGGTCCTTGTGCAGGACGGCGCAGGGGCGGCCCCTCTCGCGGTCCTCGCGGTGGTCCACGACCCGGTAGCCGAGCGCCGTCCAGAAGGCGAGCCCGCCGGGGTTGCCTTCGAGCACCGCCAGGCGCACCCCGTCCCGCCCCGCGGCGCGCAGGCGCTCCTCGACGCGTCCGGCGAGCTCCCGGCCCAGGCCCGTCCGCTGCCGGCCGCCGTGCACCATCAGCAGGCCGATCCACGGGTACGGGTCGAGCGGGTCCGGGTGCTCGGCCAGGGTGACGGCGAGGCCCGCCAGGGCGCCGTCGGCCGCGCCACGGGCGAGCAGCACCTCCGCGGCGGGGTGCGCCCGCTCGGCGTCGAGGGCCGCGGCGACCTGGTCCGGGGTGACGCGGTCCGGGTCCGGGAAGTCGCCGCTCGCGCGGTGGAAGGCGGCGTTGGAGGCGTACAGCTCCGTCAGCCCGCCGAGCAGGGCGCCGCCCAAGGGGATGCGGGGCGCGAGGGGTTCGAGCGGTGCGAGCAAGGACATGCCCCGCACGCCGGTCGCGTGCGGGGCACCAGTCGCCCGGTTGTCGGCGGGGTCGTTCAGAGAGCGACGCCGAAGTCGGTGGCGATGCCCGCCAGACCCGAGGCGTAGCCCTGGCCCACGGCGCGGAACTTCCACTCGGCGCCGCTGCGGTAGAGCTCGCCGAAGACCATGGCGGTCTCGGTGGCGGCGTCCTCGCTCAGGTCGTAGCGGGCGATCTCGGCGCCGCCGGCCTGGTTGATGATGCGGATGTAGGCGTTGCGGACCTGGCCGAAGTTCTGGGTGCGCGTCTCGGCGTCGTAGATGGAGACCGGGAAGACGATGCGCTCGAGGTCGGCGGGCAGCGCCGCCAGGTTGACGTTGATCGCCTCGTCGTCGCCCGCGCCCTCGCCGGTGCGGTTGTCGCCGGTGTGGACGATGGACTGGTCGGGGGTCTGCTTGTTGTTGAAGAAGACGAAGTGGGCCTCGGAGTAGACCTTGCCGCCCGTGTTGAGCGCGATGGCGCTGGCGTCGAGGTCGAAGTCCGTGCCGGTCGTCGTGCGGACGTCCCAGCCCAGGCCGACCGTGACGGCCGTCAGGCCCGGAGCTTCCTTGGTGAGCGAGACGTTGCCGCCCTTGGACAGGCTTACAGCCATGGGAGTCCCCTCCGTGATGTCGGTCGTACGTGCCGACGCTGACGCTACCTTCACCGGGGTGAACGCGGTCAGGGGCGCGCACGGTTCCTTAACGGCGCGAAAACCCTGTGACGGGGGCGCCCCCTGCCGGGATCATGGGGAGCATGTCCGGATCGCTGCCGCTCGTCGTCCGCGGCTCGGTCTCCGTCCCGGAGGCCGAGCTCCAGTGGCGTTTCTCCAGGTCGTCCGGGCCGGGCGGCCAGCATGTGAACACCTCCGACAGCCAGGTGGAGCTGCGCTTCGACCTGGCCGCCACGGAGTGCCTGCCGCCGGTGTGGAAGGAACGCGCCCTGGAGCGCCTCGCCTCCCGCCTGGTGGGCGGTGTCGTGGTCGTACGGGCCTCGGAGCACCGCTCGCAGTGGCGCAACCGGGAGACGGCCCTGACCCGTCTCGCGGCGCTGCTCGCCGAGGCCACCGCGCCGCCGCCGAAGGTGCGCCGGCCGACGAGGATCCCGCGCGGGATCAACGAGCGGCGGCTGCGGGAGAAGAAGCAGCGCGGCGAGACCAAGCGCGGGCGCGACCCGCGGGGCTGGGGCTGAGCCGCGCGGGCCCCTGGCTCAGCTCAGGTGCCGGTAGCGGCCGCGGAAGTACACCAGGGGCGCGCCGTCGGCGCTGGGCGTGCGGGCGGCCAGCACCCGCCCGACCACCAGGGTGTGGTCGCCGGCCGTCACGCGCTGGTCGGTCTCGCACTCCAGGACCGCCAGGGCCCCGCCGAGTACGGGCGCGCCCGAGGCCTCGCCGCGGTAGTAGGCCACGTCCTCGAAGAGCAGGCGGTCGCTGATGCGGCCGCGCATCGCGAAGCGCCCGGCGATGTGCCGCTGGCTCTCGCTGAGCACGGAGACGGCCCAGCGCGGGCAGCGCTCCAGCACGTCGTCCATCCGGGAGTTCTCGCGCAGGCTCACCAGCACCATCGGCGGGTCCAGGGAGACCGAGACGAAGGCGGTCGCGGTCATGCCGACGTCCTCGCCGTTCGGGCCGTCCTCGGGGTCGTGCGCGGTCACGAGGACGACACCCGCGGCGAGTCGGCTCATCGCGGCGCGGAAGGCTTCGCCGTCCACGGCCGGGGGCTCTGGCTCGGAACCGTCGGGCACGGTCCCAGGATGCGGGATCACGGGCGGGGAGGTGATTGACTGTGGCACGCCACGACGCTAGCCGTACGGACGCCGGACCCGCATCGGACTTGGGATCGAGCCTGGTCCTAGGACCTCCCCCCGGACCGCGATTCCGCCGTCCGACCCCCGCTCACCTGGCCGCTTGTGTTCAATGGGTGAGGCGCCCCCCGGCGGGCTCTACGCTGCGTGATCGGAACACGACAATCATCTGTGACTTGAGTCACAGGTGACATGAATTGTTGACCCTGTGTACCGGTCGTGGTGCTCGCTGTGATTCAGTTGCGGTGGGAATCGGACCACAACGGACCACAAGCAGTCTCAGGAGTTGTCGTCGAGGGCCCGGGAGAGCGCATGGACACCGAGTCGGAGCCGTATGTCCGCCTCGCGACCCTGCGCCAGGTGCACCAGGTGGTGGCGGACCTCAACACCGGGCGCAGTCTCGCCGACACCCTGCAGGCCGTCGCCGACGGGGTGGTCAAGGGGCTGGGCTTCGAGCTGGCTGTGGTCAACCTGGTCCGCCCGGACAGCGACCTGGTGGTCGCCGCCGTCGCCGGGAGCGCCGCCGCCGAGGCCCTGATGGCCGGACGCGTGGGCTCGCGCGCCTCGTGGGAGCGCCGGCTGAGCATGGGCGAGCACTGGGGCGCGCTGCGCTTCATACCCCACCACGAGGGCTGGGTGCTGGACGGCGACGACGTCCCCAGCTGGCCCGGCGACGGGCCGTTGCCCCGCTTCCCCGACGAATGGCACCCCGAGGACCGGCTGCTCGCCCCGATGTACGCCAATCCCTCCGGGGCCGGCGAACTGATCGGCGTGATCTCCGTGGACCGCCCGGTGGGCGGCCGCCGCCCCGGCCCCTGGGGCCGCGAGGCGCTGCAGATGTACGCCTTCCAGGCCGCCATCGCCATCAGCAACGCGCGTCTACGTGCAAATATGCAACGCGCGCTGGTCCGCCTGGAGCGCGAGCAGCAGGCCCTGCGCGCCAGCGAGGAGAGCTTCCGGCAGGCCTTCGAGTACGCCCCCAGCGGCATGGCCGTCGCCGAGATGGGCGGGGACCAGCACGGCAAGCTCGTGCGGACCAACGACGCGCTGTGCCGGCTGCTCGGCCGCCCCGCGGCCGTGCTGCGCCGCCACTCCTTCGCCGACCTCGTCCACCCCGAGGACGTCGGCGTCCTGCTGCGCACCAGCGCCGAGGGCGGCCGCGCCGAGCTGCGGCTGCAGCGCCGCGACGGCTCCTACCTGTGGGTGAGCCTGCGCAACTCCGTCGTCGCCGACACCGCTGACGGCCCCCGCTTCCTGCTCACCCACGTCGAGGACATCGAGGAGCGCAAGGGCCGCGAACTGGCCCTCGCCCACCGCGCCAGCCACGACTCGCTCACCGGCCTGCCCAACAGCGCGGAACTGCGTGCCCGGCTGTCCGGCAGGATCTGCTCCCGGCCGCAGGCCCCGGACGCCGACGGCCACACCGCCGCGGACGCGGGCGACGAGTTCGCGTACAGCTACGGCTTCGACCCGATCGAGGGCGGCGTGCCCCCGCTGGCCGGCTACGACCACCACACGCACACGGTCCCGCCTGCCGACGACCCCGAGGGCGGCAAGGGCCTCGCGGTGCTCTTCTGCGACCTCGACGGCTTCAAGTCGATCAACGACCGGTTCGGCCACCACACCGGCGACGCCGTCCTCATCGAGGTCGCCCGCCGGCTCACGAGCGCCGTACGCGATGGTGACACCGTTGCCAGGCTCGGTGGCGACGAGTTCGTCGTCCTCGCCGACGGCCTGGGCCGCGAGGACGCCGAGGACCTCGCCGTGCGGCTGCGGAACGCGATCATCCCCCCGATCCGCTTCGAGGGCCGGGCGGTCCGGGTCGGGGCGAGCTTCGGCATCGGCTGGGCGGGCTGCGGGATGACCGCCGACGAGGTGCTGCACTCCGCCGACCAGCGCATGTACATCGAGAAGCGGTCCCGCAACGGCACGCGCAGCCACCGCCGGGCCGGCTGACCGGTCCCGCACCCCGCGCCCGATTCCTCCTCCCCGACGGCCCCACGTCCAACCTGCGGAGTACCCGGGATCGCTCTGCCGGTTGACTCCCGCACACGTGCGGCGTGCCTACGCTGGGTTACGTGCAGCGTCTCTACGACTTCCTCCGCCGGCACCCGACATGGGTCGACACCTTCTGGGCCGTCGCCCTGCTCGGGTTGTCGAGCCTGTGGATGGCGGCGGGGGACCTCGCACCGGACACGCGGGCCGCGGCCATCCCGCTGTCGCTGGCGCTGTCCCTGGTGGTCGCGCTGCGCCGCCGGGCACCGGAGCGGATGCTGCTGCTGACGATCGTGGTCGGCGTCGCGCAGCTGGTGGCCGATGTCCGGGTGAACCCGGGCGACTTCGCCATGCTCGTGATCATCTACACCGTCGCCGCCAACAGCGCGCTCTGGGCGTCCCGGCTGGCCCTGGTCGGCGGCCTCCTGGCCTCGCCCATCGCGTCGGTGCGCTGGCCCGACGACCGCCAGAGCGGCTGGGCGCAGATCGTCGGGGCGGTCTTCGTGGCCATCCCCTTCGCGCTGGCCTGGGTCATCGGCGACAGCCTGCGCACCCGGCGCGCCTACTACGCGGAGCTGGAGGAGCGGGCCGCCCGCCTCCAGCGCGAACGCGAGGCCCAGTCGAAGGCCGCGGTCGCGGCCGAACGCGCCCGCATCGCCCGGGAGCTGCACGACGTCGTCGCGCACAATGTGTCGGTCATGGTCGTCCAGGCCGACGGCGCGGCCTATGTGCTGGACGCCTCGCCCGAGCAGGCCAAGCAGGCCCTGGAGACCATCTCCAGCACCGGCCGCCAGGCGCTCACCGAGATGCGCCGGCTGCTGGGCCTCCTGCGCACCGGGGACGCCGCCGGCGGCGAGTACGTCCCGCAGCCCGGTGTCGACCAGCTCGGCGACCTCGTGGAGCAGGTGCGCGGCGCCGGACTGCCGGTGGTCTTCGAGGTCGAGGGCGACTCGCGCCCGCTGGCCAGCGGCGTGGAGCTGACCGCGTACCGGATCGTCCAGGAGGCCCTGACCAACACCCGCAAGCACGGCGGCCCGGACGTGCGGGCCAATGTGCGGCTCACCTTCCGCGACAGCGAACTGGCCCTGCTGATCGAGGACGACGGACGCGGCGCCCAGCAGGAGCTGTACGAGTCGGGCGGCGAGGACGGGCAGGGCCAGGGCCTGATCGGCATGCGGGAACGGGTCGGCATGGTCGCCGGCACCCTCGACGCCGGCCCGCGGCCCGGCGGCGGCTTCCGGATCAGCGCGGTGCTGCCCGTGAAGGCCGCGCGGTAGCGGCGGCGTGCCGGGCCGGCCGGCGCAGGACCCGACAACCCGAGACAACCCGACACGACCCGACCCAGGGAAAGAGGCACCGCTACCCATGGCGATCCGCGTGATGCTCGTCGACGACCAGGTGTTGCTGCGCACCGGCTTCCGCATGGTGCTGCAGGCCCAGCCCGACATGGAGGTCGTCGCCGAGGCGGGTGACGGCGCGGAGGCCGTGGAGACGCTGCGCTCCACCGCGGTGGACGTCGTGCTGATGGACGTCCGCATGCCCAGGCTCGACGGCGTGGAGGCGACCCGGCTGATCTGCGGTGCCGCCGACGGCACCGCGCCCCGTGGCCGGGAGCCCGGCGACGGCCCGCGCGTGCTGATCCTGACCACCTTCGACCTCGACGAGTACGCCTTCTCCGCGCTCAAGGCGGGCGCCAGCGGCTTCATGCTCAAGGACGTCCCGCCGGACGAACTGCTGGCCGCCATCCGGGCCGTCCACAGCGGCGACGCGGTCGTCGCGCCCAGCACCACCCGCCGCCTGCTGGACCGCTTCACGCCCCTGCTGCCGAGCGTGTCGCAGCCGACCCACAAGGAGCTGGACCGGCTGACCGACCGCGAGCGCGAGGTGCTGCTGCTGGTCGCCCAGGGCCTGTCCAACGGGGAGATCGCCGCGAAGCTGGTGCTCAGCGAGGCGACCGTGAAGACGCACGTCGGCCGCATCCTCACCAAGCTCGGCCTGCGCGACCGCGTGCAGGCCGTCGTCCTGGCCTACGAGACCGGCCTCGTCAAGGCCGGCGGCGGCGCAGGGTAGCCCCCTGCCCGGCATGCGGCGGATCGGGTGATACCGGGCGGACGTCCGGCGTACACCCGCCGGACGGATCGCTGGGGCAGCGTGACGGCCATGAACCGGGATCACACGCCGTCCTCCGTCGACGGGCTCATGGCACTGCTGGCCGACTGCGAGGACGCCTGGGACACCCCGGACCGCTCCGGCGACCCGGTGGACATCCTCGACCACGGCCTCCAGGTCGCCGCCGTCCTCGCCGAGCGCCACCCCGGCGACGAGGAACTCCAGGTCGCCGGTCTCGTCCACGACATCGGGCACTACCTGTACCCCGGGGACGAGGCCGGCCACGGCGAGCACGCCGCCGCGGCCGTCGCCGGCCTCCTCGGCGAGCGGGTGGCCCGTCTGGTCGCCCTCCACATCCCGGCAAAGCGCTACCTGGCGGCCACCGACGCCGCCCTCGCCCTCTCCCCGGAGAGCGCCCGCACCCTGGGCTGCCAGGGCGGCCCGATGACGCCGGGGGAGGCCGCCGCCTTCGAGGCCGCCCCCGACTTCGAGGCGGCGGTCGCCCTGCGCCGCGCCGACGACGCCGGCAAGATCGTCGGCTTGCGGGCGCCGGGCCTCGGCCACTGGCGGCCCGTCGTCGAGCGGGTCGCCGCGGCGGCGGCCCGCTAGGGCCGGGTTCGACAGCTCGGCGCTCCCAAGGACCGGGGGAGTCGCCCGCATCGTCCGAGCGGTCCGGCCGCGCCGACCATCGCGCCGACGAGGCCGGCAAGATCGTCGGCCTGCGGGCGCCGGGCCTCGGCCACTGGCGGCGCGCCAGGGCCGGGTCCGACCGTTGGGAGGCGCCCCCCGGCGGGTACTTCCCCGGCTTTCCGCCGGGGAGAGCCGCCCGCATCGTCCGAGCGGCTGCGCCTTGCGGCGCACCGCACCTGGGGGAGCCGCGGGATCTGCCCTCCGGGTCGAAGCCGGCCCTAGGAGTCCTTGCGGACCTCGCGCACGAAGCCGAGGAAGTCGTCCACGGCGCCGGCGACGTCCTCCGCGTCCCACTCCAGGGCCGAGGCGGCGACCGTCACCTCGGTCATGGCCGTCCCCGGTGCCTCGCCGGCCGACCAGCGGCCGAAGAGCGCGGTGCGGGTCTGCTCCGCCTGCCGCACGCCCGCCTCGTTGAGCACCTCGGGCGCCTCGGCGAGCCAGACCTGGAACTGGTGGGTGTGCGGCACGTCCGGGTGCACCTGGGACCAGCCGGCCTGCGCCAGGCTCCGGCGCAGGGCCGCCGCGACGGTCTTGGCATGGGCCACGTACTCCGGCAGCCGGGGCAGTTCGCGGTCCAGGCCGTCCAGCGCGGCCAGGACGGTGGGCCACTGCTGGAACAGCAGCCCGCCGTAGCGGTGGCGCCAGGCGCGGAACTCGGCGGCCAGGTCGGACGGGGCCGCCAGGGCGGCGCCCGCGACACCGCCGAGCGACTTGTAGAACGAGACGTAGACGCTGTCGGCCAGGCCCGCGATCTCCTCCAGCGGCTTCCCGAAGTGCGGCGGGCACTCCCACAGCCGGGCGCCGTCGAAGTGGACGACCGCGTCGCGCTCGCGCGCGGCCTCCACGACCGCCGTCAGGTCCTCCCAGGAGGGCAGGACGAAACCGGCGTCGCGCAGCGGCAGTTCCAGCATGAGCGTGCCGAAGGGCTCGTCCAGCTCGCGTATCTCCTGGGCGTCCGGCAGCCGCCGCGCGGTGGTCGGGTGCACGGTCCGCAGCCCGCTGAGCGCCGACAGCGCGCCGCGCTCGTGCCGTTCGGGGTGGGCCAGCGGGTGCAGGGCGACGGTGGGGTTGCCGGTGCGGCCCGCCCAGCAGCGCAGCGCGACCTGCTGGGCCATGGTGCCGGTCGGGAACCAGACCGCCTCCTCGGTGCCGAGCAGCCGGGCCACCCGCTGCTCCACCTCGGCGACGACGCCGTCGCCGTACATGTCGGTGGGTGCGTCCAGCCCGTCCCGGGCCGCCAGCCGGGTCAGCCGCTCCCGCATCGTGGGGTACTTGCCGTGCGACAGCACCCGGTCGCTGGCGTTGACGGCGGCGATCCGCCGCGCCTTCTCGTCGTCCACAGAGGTCATGCCCCGATCCTGCCGTGCCGGAGGGAGCCGGGGAACATTCGCGTAGCATTGACGAGAACGTCCGGTACCCCCGCGAGGACTGGAACGGAAGGCAAGCCAGCGTGAACGCATCGCACTCCCCGGGGCCCCTGCCCCCCGACGTGGAGGCCCGCCCCGCGCGGCTCACGGTCGGCGTCGTCGGCGCGGGGCGGGTCGGTCCCGCGCTCGCGGCCGCGCTGCGGATGGCGGGGCACCGCCCCGTCGCCGCGTCCGGTGTCTCCGACGCCTCGCGCCGCCGGGCCGCCGCGCTGCTGCCCGACGTGCCGCTGGTGGAGCCCGCCGAGGTGCTGGCCCGCGCCGACCTGGTGCTGCTGACCGTGCCTGACGACGCGCTGCCGGACCTGGTGACGGGGCTCGCCGGGACCGGGGCGGTCCGGCCGGGCCAGCTGCTGGTGCACACCTCCGGCCGGTACGGCACGGGCGTCCTGGCCCCCGCCCTGCGCGCGGGCGCGCTGCCGCTCGCGCTGCACCCGGCGATGACCTTCACCGGCACCTCTGTCGACGTGCAGCGGCTGGCCGGCTGCTCCTTCGGCGTCACGGCCCCGCAGGAGCTGCGGATGGCCGCCGAGGCGCTGGTCATCGAGATGGGCGGCGAGCCCGAGTGGATCGAGGAGTCGGCCCGGCCGCTCTACCACGCGGGCCTGGCCATCGGCGCCAACCACCTGGTCACCCTGGTCGCGCAGTCCATGGAACTGCTGCGCGCCTCCGGCGTCGCCGAGCCCGGCCGGATGCTCGGCCCGCTGCTCGGCGCCGCCCTCGACAACGCCCTGCGCTCCGGCGACGCCGCGCTGACCGGCCCCGTGGCCCGCGGCGACGCCGGTACGGTCGCCGCCCATCTGGCCGAACTGCGCGTCCACGCGCCGGAGATGGCGGCCTCCTATCTCGCGATGGCCCGCGCCACCGCGGACCGGGCGCTGGCCGGCGGCATGCTGAAGGCGGAGTTCGCCGAGGCGCTGCTCGGCGTCCTCGCCGACGGAACCGGCGGCACCGGCGGAACGGACGGAACCGGCGGGCCCGGTGCGGCCGGCGGCGGGGATCGGGGAGAGCGATGACGGAACTGGTCCACACCGCGCGCGAGCTGAGGGCGGCCGTCGGCGGCCGGTCCGGCGCCACGGGCGTGGTGATGACGATGGGCGCCCTGCACGAGGGCCACGCGACCCTGGTCCGTACCGCCCGCGAACGGGTCGGCGACGGCACCGTGGTCGTCACCGTCTTCGTCAACCCGCTCCAGTTCGGCCCGAACGAGGACTTCGACCGCTACCCGCGCACCCTCGACGCCGACCTGAAGGTCGCCGAACAGGCGGGCGCGGACGTGGTGTTCGCCCCCTCGGCGGACGAGGTGTACCCCGGCGGGCAGCCCCAGGTGCGGATCAGCGCCGGGCCGATGGGCGAGCGCTACGAGGGCGCCTCCCGCCCCGGCCACTTCGACGGGATGCTCACCGTCGTCGCCAAGCTGCTCCACCTGACCCGGCCCGACATCGCCTTCTACGGCCAGAAGGACGCCCAGCAGCTCGCCCTGATCCGGCGCATGGCCACCGACCTGAACTTCCCCGTCGAGATCGCCGGTGTCCCCACCGTGCGCGAGCCGGACGGCCTGGCCCTGTCCAGCCGCAACCGCTACCTCTCGGAAGGGGAGCGCCGCACCGCTTTGGTGCTGTCCCGCGCCCTGTTCGCCGGCCGTGACGCCGCCGGGCGGGGGCCGGAGGCCGTACGGGCCGCCGCCCGGGCGGTCCTGGACGGGGAACAGGGCGTGGGCGTGGACTACCTGGCCCTCGCCGACCCCCGCGACTTCTCCGAGGCGGCCCCGGACCACACCGGGCCGGCGGTGCTCGCCGTCGCCGCCCGGGTCGGCGCGACGCGACTGATCGACAACCTGCCACTCGACTTCGGAGGCGCCCTGTGAGCTCCACCGGCATACGGCTGCTCGCCCCCGCGCCCGGCTGGGCGCACGAGGCCGACGTGGTGGTGGTCGGCTCCGGCGTCGCCGGGCTGACGGTCGCGCTGCGCTGCGCCGCGCAGGGGGCCAGGGTCACCGTCGTGACCAAGGCCCACCTCGACGACGGTTCCACCCGCTGGGCCCAGGGCGGCATCGCCGCGGCCCTCGGCGAGGGCGACACCCCGGCGCAGCACCTGGACGACACGTTGGTGGCGGGCGCCGGGCTGTGCGACGAGGAGGCGGTCCGCGTCCTGGTCACCGAGGGCCCCGACGCGGTGCGCCGGCTGATGGCGACGGGCGCGCACTTCGACACCAGCGAGACCACCGGCGAGGTTCTGCTGACCCGCGAGGGCGGCCACCACCGCCGCCGCATCGCGCACGCGGGCGGCGACGCGACGGGCGCGGAGATCTCCCGGGCCCTGATCGAGGCCGTACGCGAGGCCAGGATCGAGTTCATCGAGAACGCGCTGGTCCTGGATCTGCTCACCGACGCCGACGGCAACACCGCGGGGGTGAGCCTGCACGTCATGGGCGCGGGGCAGCGCGACGGGGTCGGCTCGGTCCGGGCCCGGGCCGTGGTGCTGGCCACCGGCGGCATGGGCCAGGTGTTCTCCGCGACGACCAACCCCGCGGTGTCGACCGGTGACGGCGTGGCGCTGGCGCTGCGCGCCGGGGCGGAGGTGTCGGACCTGGAGTTCGTGCAGTTCCATCCGACGGTGCTCTTCCTCGGCACGGACGCCGAGGGCCAGCAGCCGCTGGTCTCCGAGGCGGTGCGCGGCGAGGGCGCCCACCTCGTGGACGCCGACGGCGTGCGCTTCATGCTGGGGCAGCACGAGCTGGCCGAGCTGGCCCCGCGGGACATCGTCGCCAAGGGCATCACGCGCAGGATGCAGGAGACCGGCGCCGACCACATGTTCCTGGACGGCCGCCATTTCGGGGCCGAGATGTGGAGCAAGCGCTTCCCCACGATCCTGGCCGCCTGCCGCGCCCACGGCATCGACCCGGTGACCGAGCCGATCCCGGTCGCCCCGGCCGCGCACTACGCCTCCGGCGGCGTCCGCACCGACCTGCACGGCCGTACGACCGTGCCGGGCCTGTACGCCTGCGGCGAGGTCGCCTGCACCGGTGTGCACGGCGCCAACCGGCTGGCGTCGAACTCCCTGCTCGAAGGGCTGGTCTTCGCCGAGCGGATCGCCGCCGACATCGCCGCCCGCCCGGCGGACCCCGGCGCCCCGGTGATCCCGGCCCCGAGCCGCTTCCCGCTGCTGCCCTCCGAGGCGCGGTACGCGATCCAGCGGATCATGACGCGCGGGGCGGGCGTGCTGCGCAGCGCCGCCAGCCTGGAGGAGGCGGCCGGGGCGCTGCACCGGATGTACGCCGACGCCGCCGAGCTGCTGGAGCGCGACGGCAAGACCGCCGAGCCCTGCGTGGAGACCTGGGAGGCGTCCAACCTCTGCCTGGTCTCCCGGGTGCTCGTCGAGGCCGCCCGGCGCCGTGAGGAGACCCGCGGCTGCCACTGGCGCGAGGACCGGCCGGAGCGGGACGACGCCGCCTGGCGGCGGCACATCGTCGCCACCCTCGACCCGCCCGCCTCCCGCGGCCTCCGGCCGGGCGGGGCGGTGCCCGCCGCACCCGCTACTCTCACCATCCGCACCACCGACACAGCGGACTTCGCCCCCGGCCCCCGGCCCGGGGGAGCCCACCCGACCCGCCCTGGAACGGAGCAGCAGCGATGAGCACGCCCGAGCACCCCCTCCTGCAGATCGGCGGCCCGAGCGGCGGCGGGGGCGGTGGCTGCGGTGACGGCTGCGGCTGCGGCGCCGGCGACGAGCACGGGTACGACCCCCACGAGTGCGGCCTCGACCCGGGCCTGGCCCAGCTGCTGGCGGAGTCCGGCCTGGACCCGGTGCTGGTCGAGGACATCGCGCACATGGCGATCGAGGAGGACCTGGACGGCGGGGTGGACGTCACCACCGTCGCCACGATCCCCGAGGACGCCTTCGCCACCGGCGACTTCACCGCCCGTGAGGCGGGCGTGGTGGCCGGGCTGCGGGTCGCCGAGGCGATCCTGTCCGTGGTGTGCGACGACGAGTTCGAGGTGGAACGGCACGTCGAGGACGGCGACCGGGTCGAGGCCGGCGAGGTGCTGCTCTCCGTCCGCAGCCGGACGAGGGACCTGCTGACCGCGGAGCGCAGCGCGCTCAACCTGCTGTGCCGCCTGTCGGGCATCGCCACCACGACCCGCCGCTGGGCGGACCTGCTGGAGGGCACGAAGACCCGGGTGCGCGACACCCGCAAGACCACCCCGGGCCTGCGCGCGCTGGAGAAGTACGCGGTGCGCTGCGGCGGCGGCGTCAACCACCGCATGTCGCTGTCGGACGCGGCGCTGGTCAAGGACAACCACGTGGTCGCCGCGGGCGGCGTCGCGGCCGCCTTCAAGGCCGTGCGGGACGCGTTCCCGGAGCTGGCCGTCGAGGTCGAGGCCGACACCCTGCACCAGGTCCGCGAGGTCCTGGAGGCCGGCGCGGACCTGATCCTGCTGGACAACTTCACCCCCGCCGAGACCGAGGAGGCCGTCGCGCTGGTCGCCGGCCGCGCCGCGCTGGAGTCCTCGGGCCGGATCACCCTGGAGACCGCCCGGGCCTACGCCGAGACCGGTGTGGACTACCTGGCGGTGGGCGCCCTGACCCACTCCTCGCCGATCCTCGACATCGGCCTCGACCTGCGCGCCGAGGGCGAAGGGCCGGAGTGGGGCTGATGCTTCTCACCATCGACGTCGGCAACACCCACACCGTGCTGGGGCTGTTCGACGGGGACGAGATCGTCGAGCACTGGCGGGTCTCCACCGACCCGCGCCGTACGGCGGACGAGCTGGCGGTGCTGATGCAGGGCCTGATGGGCATGCACCCCCTGCTCGGCGAGGAGCTCGGCGACAACATCCACGGCATCGCGATCTGCTCGACGGTGCCCTCCGTGCTGCACGAGCTGCGCGAGGTGACCCGCCGCTACTACGGCGACGTCCCCGCGGTCCTCGTGGAGCCCGGGGTGAAGACCGGGGTCCCGGTGCTGGCCGACAACCCGAAGGAGGTCGGCTCCGACCGGATCATCAACTCGCTGGCCGCCGTGCACCTGTACGGCGGCCCGTGCATCGTCGTGGACTTCGGCACGGCCACCACGTTCGACGCGGTCACCGCGCGCGGCGAGTACGCGGGCGGTGCCATCGCCCCCGGCATCGAGATCTCGGTGGACGCGCTCGGGGCGCGGGGCGCGCAGCTGCGCAAGGTCGAGCTGACCCGGCCGCGCAGTGTCATCGGCAAGAACACCATCGAGGCGATGCAGTCCGGCATCCTGTACGGCTTCGCGGGCCAGGTGGACGGCGTGACCGAGCGGATGGCCCGGGAGCTGGCGGACGACCCCGACGACGTCACCGTCATCGCCACCGGCGGCCTGGCGCCCCTGGTGCTGGGCGAGTCGGCGGCCATCGACGTCCACGAGCCGTGGCTGACGCTCATCGGGCTGCGCCTGGTCTACGAGCGCAACGTCCAGGCGCCCTGACGGGCATCCGACCGGATCTGACGGGCGCCCGGCGGGCACGGGGCGGGCTGTCTGGCGGCCGCCGGCACGGCGCGCCCGGGCATATCTGGTTACGCGTATTTTGTCCGCTTAGTACGTAAAGTCAGTGCATGCCCACGCCACACGGGTCCCGAGGCGGAATGGCGTTCAGCGCGGATGAACTGCGCGTGCTCCGGCGCGCCCTCTCAGCGGCCCTCCAGTCCAGCACCACGACCCCCACGCCCGACGATGTGCGGGAGTATCTGCGTCTTGTCGAGGACGTGGACGAGGCGGCCCGGGAGGCCGGGCGGCTGCGCACCTTCCTGCTCGCGGAGCTCGCCCGCTACCGGGCGGCGCTGCCCGGCAGCGCGGCCGGCTACCTCGAACGGCTGACCGGTGCGCTCGACACGGGCTACGTCCCCGTGCCGGACGACCTTGCGGCGCTGCGCATGCTGCGCACCCATCCGTCCTCCGCGGCCGAGACGCACCGCCGGTACGGCGTACTGCGCCGCTGCGAGCACCTCGCGGAGCTGGACGTCCGCGCCCGGCTCGCGGCCCGCATCCCGGCGCCTGCCGCGCCGCCCGTCACGGCGCGCCCGGGGCGCACCAGGCTGCGTGCCCTGCCCGGCGGCCGGACCGCCGCCGACGACCCCGCGGAACGCGGTGGGGGCCGGGAACCGAAGCCGGCGCCGCGGCCGGACCCGAGAACGCCGCCGGCCGATCCCGGCAGCCCCGAGCACGAGGAGCCCAAGCGCAAGGTGCCCACCCCGGCGGAGATCTTCCCGCCGCGCCGGCGCACCCCGCCCCGGCCGCCGGAGCAGCTCGCCACGGGCTGACCCGGTTCCTCAGGGCCGGCCGGGCCGCCCGGGCCGACCGGGCGCCGGGGCCGCGCGGGGGCGTGGCTACTCTGGTCGCATGGACTACGTCTCCGCGCTCGTGCCCCCCGCCGTGATGGCCATCGCGTTCACCTTCCTCATCAGGACGCTGATCAAGAGCCAGGGCGGGGCCAACAAGGCCAAGGAGGACGCGGTGGTCGACGCCGCGCTCTCCGCGAACGCCGCCGCTCCGGCCCCCCGGCCGGGCGGCGCCGAACCCCGGGTCTGATCCCCGGGGTTCTCCGGCGTTCCGGGGCATTCCGCCCGATTGCCACTAGTATTCGGGTGTGCCCCGTCCTCTGGGAGACCTCGAAGACGCCGTCATGACACGGGTGTGGCGCTGGAACCGCCCGGTGACGGTACGCGAAGTGCTCGAAGATCTGCGTCAGGAGCGCTCCATCGCGTACACGACGGTCATGACCGTAATGGACAACCTCCATCAGAAGGGCTGGCTGCGCCGGGAAGCCGAAGGGCGCGCCTATCGCTATGAGGCGGTTTCCACGCGTGCCGCTTACTCCGCCGCGCTGATGCACGAGGCGTGGGCCGCGAGTGACAACCCGGCGGCCGCTCTTGTCGCCTTCTTCGGGATGATGTCGGCGGAACAGCGAGAAGCGCTCCGCGACGCAATGCGCGTCGTCCAATCCGCTGAACCCGCTCAACCCGCTCAACCCGCAGAACACGCCGACCCCGGCGGGACACCGGGATCGGGCGGACGATAGCGTCCGCACATGCCCGTCGCTTCAAATGACGTCACCATCCGCCGGGCGCGCACAGGTGATGTGCCGGCCGTCCGGCGACTGCTCGATGCCTATGTCCGGGACCGCATCCTCCTGGACAAGCCGACCGTCACGCTTTACGAGGACATCCAGGAGTTCTGGGTCGCCGAACGCGACCAGGACGCCGAGGTCGTGGCCTGCGGGGCGCTCCACGTCATGTGGGAGGACCTCGCCGAGGTGCGCACTCTGGCGGTCGACCCGGTCCACCACGGCAACGGCATCGGGCATCTCGTACTGGAGAAGCTGCTGCAGACCGCGCGTTGGCTGGGAGTGCGGAGAATTTTCTGCCTCACCTTCGAAGTGGACTTCTTCGTGAAGCACGGCTTCGTGCAGATCGGTCAGACGCCGGTCGACGGCGATGTCTTCGGGGAGCTGCTGCGGTCAAAGGACGAGGGCGTGGCCGAGTTCCTCGACCTCGAACGAGTGAAACCGAACACCTTGGGCAACAGCCGGATGCTGTTGCATCTCTGACGCCGCTCCGCGGCCGCCTCCGGGACAACAGTATGTCCGATACGTTCCCCGGCGGAAGACCGTGTGCGGGGTGATGGGCCGGAGCAGTTCGGGCAAGGGGTTTGAGTTTTCCGGGAAAAGGCGGTTTGCTTTTACCGGTTATCCGTATTCGATGAAAGGGAAGCCGGTGGCACAGAAGGTTCAGGTCCTTCTTGTTGACGACCTCGACGGCGGCGAGGCGGATGAGACCGTGACGTTCGCACTCGATGGAGTGACTTACGAGATCGATCTCACCACCGACAACGCCGACAAGCTCCGCGGCCTGCTGGGCCCCTACGTGGACGGCGGCCGGCGCACCGGTGGCCGTGCGGGCCGCGGCCGCACCGTGAAGGCCGCCTCCCGCGGCGGCTCGGCGAGCCAGGACACCGCGAAGATCCGTGCCTGGGCCAAGGAAGCGGGCTACGAGGTCAACGACCGCGGCCGCGTCCCGGCGCAGATCCGCGAGGCGTACGAGAAGGAGCACGGCTGACCGGTCCGGCCGGTGCGCAGCCGGACCCGGTGGCAGGCGTTCGCC
Source organism: Streptomyces sp. NPDC088732 (assembly GCF_044751205.1). Taxonomy (NCBI): domain Bacteria; kingdom Bacillati; phylum Actinomycetota; class Actinomycetes; order Kitasatosporales; family Streptomycetaceae; genus Streptomyces; species Streptomyces sp. NPDC088732. The sequence continues at coordinate 36,252 of NZ_JBIVLI010000019.1, read as the reverse complement.
AGCGCGGACACCAGGGCCACCAGGCCGACGGGTCCCCCGTCGGCCGGGCAGCCCGCGACCGTCATGGCGGGCAAGTGCGGCGCGCCCGTGTGGCTGTGCCCGCCCCTGGCGGGCGGACGCAGCCACACGGGCGCGCCGTCGTTCCGCGGGGCGGCGGCCGCTCCGGGCCGCGCGGGCGCCTCGCCCGCCTCGTCCTCCTGGAGCGGCACCAGGTCCAGCGGGACGCCGGTCCACTCCAGCCAGTCCAGCAGCCCGGGCAGTTCCGCGGCGCCGCCCGCGGCCACGTAGAACCGCATGCGCGGCCCCTCCAGGGCCACGGGCCCGGTCCGCGGGGCCGGGAAGCGGTCCAGCACCTCGTACCCGGCCGCCGCGGGCACGTCGAGGGCGTCCATGCCCGTGGTGACCGCTGTGCCCGGCGTGTCCGCCGTGTCCGTGCCTCGCAAGCCCTGCATGACGTGCGCAACGCCGCGGACCCGGCCACGGTTACGAGGGCCGTCACCAGGAGTACCCGGGTGCCGGTATCCGTCACTGTCCGTGAATTCCCCGGACGCAAGCCTGTTCGCCTGTAGCAGACAGCGGGCGCGCTTCTCGCATGGACTGTCGGTGGGAGCGGGTAAGAAAATACCTAGTGGGAAGGGACGACGGTCGTGTCGGACAGGCGGGGCGTTCGCCCTCGGCGTACTGGACAAAGGGCTATCCGCCTGGCCTGCGGGAACATCGTCTCGCACCATCAAGTTGTGGCTGTTGTCGACGGCGCGGGGGGTAAACGACCTCGCGAGGTGTCGACGGTTGAAGTGAGCTGCCCCGCTGTGCGGGACTAGCATGCGGAAGGACAGGGAGGGGACACGCCCCTAACTGCCCGACCGCTCTGAGGAGCGATTAACGATGTTCGAGAGGTTCACCGACCGCGCGCGGCGGGTTGTCGTCCTGGCTCAGGAAGAAGCCCGGATGCTCAACCACAACTACATCGGCACCGAGCACATCCTCCTGGGCCTTATCCACGAGGGTGAGGGTGTCGCCGCTAAGGCCCTGGAGAGCCTCGGGATTTCGCTCGAGGCGGTCCGCCAGCAGGTCGAGGAGATCATCGGTCAGGGCCAGCAGGCCCCTTCCGGTCACATCCCCTTCACCCCCCGGGCCAAGAAGGTCCTGGAGCTGTCGCTCCGTGAGGCCCTCCAGCTCGGCCACAACTACATCGGCACGGAGCACATCCTGCTCGGCCTGATCCGCGAGGGTGAGGGTGTCGCCGCCCAGGTCCTCGTGAAGCTGGGCGCCGATCTGAACCGGGTGCGGCAGCAGGTCATCCAGCTGCTCTCCGGCTACCAGGGCAAGGAGGCCGCCACCGCCGGCGGTCCCGCCGAGGGCACCCCCTCGACCTCGCTCGTCCTGGACCAGTTCGGCCGCAACCTCACCCAGGCCGCTCGTGAGACCAAGCTCGACCCGGTGATCGGGCGCGAGAAGGAGATCGAGCGCGTGATGCAGGTGCTGTCGCGCCGTACCAAGAACAACCCCGTCCTCATCGGCGAGCCCGGCGTCGGCAAGACCGCCGTCGTCGAGGGCCTGGCCCAGGCCATCGTCAAGGGCGAGGTCCCCGAGACGCTGAAGGACAAGCAGCTCTACACGCTGGACCTCGGCGCCCTGGTCGCCGGCTCCCGCTACCGCGGTGACTTCGAGGAGCGCCTGAAGAAGGTGCTCAAGGAGATCCGCACCCGCGGCGACATCATCCTGTTCATCGACGAGCTCCACACCCTGGTGGGTGCGGGTGCCGCCGAGGGCGCGATCGACGCCGCCTCGATCCTCAAGCCGATGCTCGCCCGCGGTGAGCTGCAGACCATCGGCGCCACCACGCTCGACGAGTACCGCAAGCACCTGGAGAAGGACGCGGCCCTGGAGCGCCGCTTCCAGCCCATCCAGGTCGCGGAGCCGTCGCTGCCGCACACCATCGAGATCCTCAAGGGCCTGCGGGACCGCTACGAGGCCCACCACCGCGTGTCCATCACGGACGCCGCCCTGGTGGCCGCGGCGACCCTCGCCGACCGCTACATCTCGGACCGCTTCCTGCCGGACAAGGCGATCGACCTGATCGACGAGGCCGGCTCCCGGATGCGCATCCGCCGGATGACCGCTCCGCCGGACCTGCGCGAGTTCGACGAGAAGATCGCCGACGTGCGCCGGGAGAAGGAGTCCGCGATCGACTCGCAGGACTTTGAGAAGGCCGCCTCGCTGCGCGACAAGGAGAAGCAGCTCCTTGCCGGCAAGACCAAGCGCGAGAAGGAGTGGAAGGCCGGCGACATGGACGTCGTCGCCGAGGTCGACGAGGAGCTGATCGCCGAGGTCCTGGCCACCGCCACGGGCATCCCGGTCTTCAAGCTCACCGAGGAGGAGTCCTCGCGTCTGCTGCGCATGGAGGACGAGCTGCACAAGCGCGTCATCGGCCAGAAGGACGCGATCAAGGCCCTGTCGCAGGCGATCCGCCGTACGCGGGCCGGCCTGAAGGACCCCAAGCGCCCCGGTGGCTCGTTCATCTTCGCCGGCCCGTCCGGTGTCGGTAAGACCGAGCTCTCCAAGACGCTCGCCGAGTTCCTCTTCGGCGACGAGGACGCGCTGATCCAGCTCGACATGTCCGAGTTCAGCGAGAAGCACACCGTCTCGCGGCTGTTCGGCTCCCCGCCCGGATACGTCGGCTACGAGGAGGGCGGCCAGCTCACCGAGAAGGTGCGCCGCAAGCCGTTCTCCGTCGTCCTCTTCGACGAGGTCGAGAAGGCCCACCCGGACATCTTCAACAGCCTGCTGCAGATCCTGGAGGACGGTCGGCTGACCGACTCCCAGGGCCGGGTCGTGGACTTCAAGAACACGGTCATCATCATGACCACCAACCTCGGCACCCGGGACATCTCCAAGGGCTTCAACCTCGGCTTCGCGGCCGCGGGTGACGTCAAGACCGGGTACGAGCGGATGAAGGCCAAGGTCGGCGAGGAGCTCAAGCAGCACTTCCGCCCCGAGTTCCTGAACCGTGTCGACGACATCGTGGTCTTCCACCAGCTCAGCGAGGAAGACATCATCCAGATCGTCGACCTCATGATCGCCCGGGTGGACGAGCGCCTCAAGGACAAGGACATGGGCATCGAGCTCAGCCCCGAGGCCAAGTCCCTGCTCGCCAAGCGCGGCTACGACCCCGTGCTGGGTGCCCGTCCGCTGCGCCGGACGATCCAGCGCGAGATCGAGGACGTGCTCTCCGAGAAGATCCTCTTCGGTGAGCTGCGCACCGGTCACATCGTGGTCGTGGGCACCGAGGGCGAGGGCGAGAACATCAAGTTCACCTTCCGCGGTGAGGAGAAGGTGGCCGTCGCCGACGCCCCGCCGGTCGAGGCGGCCGGCAGCGGCGGCTCGGGCCCGAACCTGAGCAAGGACGCGTAAGCGCGCCGTAGAACACCGGGGCCGGCCCCGTCCGTACACAAGTACGGGCGGGGCCGGCTCATTTGTGTTCCCGATGAACCCACCCTTGTTGTGCTCGTCTGATTTATGGAAAGGTGAGCCCTGCTCGCGCGCGGGAATCCTTCTGTCTTCCTTCTCCGTGGGCCGGTGTCGCGCCGTCATTCCCGCAGGCATTCCCGATGAGCCGATCCAGGCGAAGGGAGAGAGCACACCTCCCGGTGCCCCGGTCCCGCGTCCCCCCACGTAGCTGCGTGCCCGCCGGTGGAATGGTTCGTACTTTTCCCCGTGCGGCGAACGCGGAAGGAAACGCTCGTTGAAGGATTCGTTCTCCTCGAATTCCCCGCACCCCGGCCATTTGTTCGACGTTCCGGACGAGGCCCTGTCGGTGGAGCTCAGAAACTTCTCGGGAAAACCAGCCGTCCACCAGCCCTTCGAGGAGTTGCTGGCCCGCCATTGGCGGCCGGTCTTCGAGTACGCGGAGTTGTGCGCCGTCTCCGGGCACACGGCGGGCATCCTCGCGTCGGCCGCCTTCACCCGGGTCTTCGTCGACACGCTGCGGCTGACCGGGCCGTCGGCCGCATGGCGCCCGGAGCTCCTGGTCACCGTCCACCGCATCGCGGAGGAATGGGCCACCGACCGCCGGCGCGCCTCGCTCCACCGCGGGCTGCGGCTGCGCGGCGACCAGACCGATCCGCGCCTGGCCGTCCCGGACAACCGCCGGCTGGTCCACCGGGCGTTCCAGCGGCTCCCCGAACCGGCCCGCTGCCTGCTCTGGCACGTCGAGGTCGACGCGGAGACCCTCGCCGTGCCGGCCGCCCTGCTCGGCGTCGGCCAGGAGAAGGCCGCCGGGCAACTGGAGCTCGCGCGCACCCGCTTCCGTGAGGCCTGTGTCCAGGCCCACCGCGACCTGGCCCCGTACGAGAGCTGCCTGCAGTTCAGCCGGCTGCTCGACATCTCCGTCCACCGGGGCGGCGCCGGGCTCGTGCCCGATCTGCAGCGCCACATCGCCAAGTGCGACCACTGCCGCTACGCCGCCGAGCAACTCGACCACTCCGGCGAGCGTTTGGGCACGCTGATCGCCGAGGCGGTGCTGGTCTGGGAGGCACGGACCTATCTCGACTCCCGCCCCGCGCGCCGTGCGGCGCGTGACAACGATGCCGCGGCCGCGGCGGGCGGCCGCCCCGGCGGCCCGTCGGGGCCCCGGCACGGAGGCCGGCGCCGGAAGGCCGGCGGGCTGCTGCGCCGGCGGCCGGGAGCGGCCGGCGCGGCGGCCCTGGGGGTCGGCGGGGTCGTCCTGCTCGTGTCGGCAGTCGCCGGTATCGCCGGGCTCCTCTCGGACGGCGGCACCGACGACCGGGCCTCGGCGGGCGTCTTCCCGGGCGCGTCCTTCCCCGCCTCCGCCTCCCTCTCGGTCCCCGCCTCGCCCTCGGAGCCGGCCAGGGCGCCGGGCTCCGGCGCCGTCACCGCCGACCCGGTGCCGGGCGGGGGGCTGCGGGGGCGGCTGCGCAACCAGGGCAGCGACCTGTGCGTCGACCTGACCGGGCGCGGGACGGTCCTGGGCACGACGGCGCGCACCGCGGTGTGCGACTCCGCGGCCACCCAGTTCTGGACGTACGAACGGGACGGGCTGCTGCGCAGCGTCGCCGAGCCCTCGTACTGCCTCAACTCGCACCGGGGCGCGGCGCTCGAACTGGGGCTGTGCACCGCCTCGTTCGTCACCGGCGCCGAGGACGTGCGCTACGACCTGACGCTCACCGGCGACCTCGTGCCGCGCTGGAACCAGCAGCTGGCCGTGGCGCCCGACGGTGCGGAACAGGGGGCTGGGGTCGTCCTCGCGCCGCGCGACAGCCGCCCCGCGCAGCGCTGGTCCCTGGACGCCTCGGTGGTCCCGTCGCGCTTCCGGTCGGTCGCGGACGGCCGCACGGCCATTGTCCTTGCCGGGCTGAATTCCGCCGAAGAAAGGCTGTGACGGCTTTTCCCGATGCGTGGCGCGGGCCACAGGACTTTGGTCCCCAGGGGCGGCCTTTCGTCCCCCGGGGGCCATTTCCTTTGGTCCCGCGGGCGGTGACCTGACCCACGTGACCTGGGACACGTACGAAGGTCATTAGAGGAGTGCGGCCCGGTGGGGCAGGGGTCGGGGCCGCATCCGGGGAAATGCCTACTATGCGGAATAGTGGATGCGGGGGTTTGTCCCCGCCAGGAATACCGGGTTACCTGTGACTCGCGGCCGACAACCGCGAGGACTTTTCCGGCTATTTCCGCGAGGTAATTGCATGCTCAAGCCCAACTTCTCCAACTCCGTCATCCGCGGCCGCGGCGCCGTCGTGACCGCCGGCGTCGTGGCGTCGCTGGCGCTCGGCGCAGCGGGCACGGCCATGGCAGCCGGGACCCAGGACGCGGGGCTGCTGGGGACGGGCGCGGCCGGCAAGCTGGCGGAGGCCACCCGGGCCCAGGCCGACGGCCAGCAGCGCGCCGCCGTGGCGAACAAGGCCGAACACCAGCGCACCGTGCTGCACGCCGCGCACCAGGAGCAGCGGCTCTCCGCGGCCTGGATGACCCCGGTCAAGCACTACCAGCTCTCGGCCGGCTACATGAAGGACGGCGCCCACTGGGCGCACAAGCACTCCGGCCAGGACTTCGCCGTCGCCATCGGCACCGACGTGCACGCCGTGCACAGCGGCACCGTCGTGACGGCGGGCTGGGGCGGCGCGTACGGCAACAACATCGTCATCCGCCACGCCGACAACACGTACTCGCAGTACGGCCACCTGTCGAAGATCCAGGTGCGCGTCGGCGAGCACGTGAACACCGGCGAGCAGATCGCCCTGTCCGGCAACACCGGCAACAGCACCGGCCCGCACCTGCACTTCGAGATCCGTACGACCCCGTACTACGGCTCGTCGGTGAGCCCGCTGCCGTTCCTTCGGGCCGAGGGCGTCTCGGTCTGACCCTCCCGTGATCCCTCTTCCGGATCACCTGCTTCATCCGCTTCACCCGCTCCGCCCTGCCCCCGGTCACCCCGGTAGGTCTCGGCGATGAGCCCCTGGGCGACCTCGAGGACGGCTGCGCGCTTCTCCTCGGGGTCGCCCTCGATGTTCTGCATCGTGAACATGCCCGCGTGCATGGCGAAGACGGCGGTGATCGAGCGGACCTGGTCGGTCAGCGGCGCCTCGGGGTCGCGCAGCAGCGCGTGCACGGCGAACAGCTTGGACTTGAAGGCCTCGCCGATGCTGAGGTCGCGGACCGTGGCCTGGTTCTCCTGGATGAAGCGGAAGAGCGGCCCCGAGACCCACAGCGCCTCGCTGTAGCGCCGCAGCACCTCCTGCTTGGTCTCCAGGGTGCGGGGCTGGCCGGCCGCCCACTCGATCAGCTCGTCGACCGGGGAGGTCAGGTCCTCCACGATGCTGATGAGGATGTCTTCCTTGGTCTTGAAGTGGTAGTACAGCGCCGCCTTGGTGACGTCGAGGTGCTCGGCGATCTCGCGCAGCGACGTCTTCTCGTACCCCTGCTGGGCGAACAGCTCGAGCGCGACGTCCTGGATGCGACGGCGCGTATCACCTCTGCGCGTGTGCGGCGTGGCCATGGGCGAACTTTAACTTACTTGACGCCCGGCTAGTAAGCGGCTTACATTCAGGATGCCCGGGGCAACTAGCCGGGCGGCAGGTAAGCAACTCACGGCAAATGCGTGACAAGTAGGGGAGCTTGTAATGGCGGACACCGCCGAGGCACCGCAGCGCAGCGTGCGTGTGGTGTTGTTCGGGCTGATGATCGCGATGCTGCTCGCGATGCTCGACAACATGATCGTCGGCACGGCGATGCCCACCATCGTCGGCGAACTGGGCGGCCTGGAGCACCTGTCGTGGGTGGTCACCGCTTACACCCTTGCGACGGCCGCGTCGACGCCCATCTGGGGCAAGCTCGGCGACATGTACGGCCGCAAGGGCATCTTCATGGCGTCGATCGTGCTCTTCCTGATCGGCTCGGCGCTCTCCGGCATGGCGCAGGACATGGGCCAGCTGATCGCCTTCCGCGCCATCCAGGGCCTGGGCGCCGGCGGCCTGATCGTCGGCGTCATGGCGATCATCGGTGACCTGATCCCGCCCCGCGAGCGCGGCAAGTACCAGGGCATGATGGCCGGCGTCATGGCGGTCGCCATGATCGGCGGCCCGCTGGTCGGCGGCAGCATCACCGACAACTGGGGCTGGCGCTGGAGCTTCTACATCAACCTGCCGCTCGGTGTGGTCGCGCTCTTCGTGATCTCCGCGGTGCTGCACCTGCCGAAGAAGCGGGTCCAGGCCCGCATCGACTACCTCGGCGCGATCCTGCTCACCATCAGCATCACCTCGCTCGTCCTGCTGACCACCTGGGGCGGCAAGGAGTACCCCTGGGCGTCCGTCCAGATCTTCGGACTGCTCGCGCTCGGCCTGGTCGCGCTCGCCGCCTTCCTGTTCGCCGAGACCCGCGCGGCGGAGCCCGTGATGCCGCTGCACATCTTCCACAGCCGCAACTTCTCGCTGATCTCGGTGATCGGCTTCCTGGTCGGCTTCGTGATGTTCGGCGCGCTCACCTTCCTGCCGCTGTACCAGCAGACCGTCCAGGGCGCCTCGGCGACCAACTCCGGCCTGCTGCTCCTGCCGATGCTGCTGTCGATGATGGTGGTCTCGCTCATCGCGGGCCGGGTCACCACGCAGACCGGCAAGTACAAGATCTTCCCGATCATCGGCGGCGCCCTGATCACCGCCGGGCTCCTGCTCCTGTCGACCATGGACACCGGTACCTCCCGCTTCGTCTCCGGCGTGTGGATGGCCGTGCTCGGCGCCGGCATGGGCTTCCTGATGCAGATCACCATGCTGATCGCGCAGAACAGCGTCGAGATGAAGGACATCGGCGTCGGCTCCTCGTCCTCCACCCTGTTCCGCACCATCGGCGGTTCCTTCGGTGTCGCGCTTTTCGGCTCGATTTTCGTGGACAAGCTGCAGGACACCATGACCGCCCGGTTGGGCAACGCCGGGGCGGCGGTCGGCGGCGGGTCCGGCCAGATGGACCCGAAGAGCCTGGCCAAGCTGCCCGAGGCGGTACGGGACGCGTACCTCCACGCGGTCGCCAGCGGTACGCACTCCGTCTTCCTGTGGGGCGCGGCGCTCAGCGTCGTCGGCTTCGTCCTCGCGTTCTTCGTCAAGGAGATCCCGCTGCGCGGCGGCCCGGCCGCGAAGGCCCCCGAGGACAAGGACGGCGAGCAGGAGGTCATGGCAGCGGTCGAGGCCTTCTGAGCCCCGCCCCCGCCCGCCGCTTCGTCCGGCACCCGCAGTGACCCGTGCTCGCACGGGGGTCGTGTCCGACCCCCGTGCGAGCATCGTCGTATGGCGGTGAATCTCCGGCTCCTGCGGCAGCTGCGGCTGGCCAAGGACGCGATGGACCGCGACTGGGCCCAGCCGCTGGACCTGGACGCGGTGGCCGCGCACGCCGGCTACTCCCGCTACCACTTCGTGCGCTCCTTCAAAGCGGTGTACGGGGAGACCCCCGGGCAGTACCTGAGCCGGCGCCGCATCGAGCGCGCGCAGGAGATGCTGCGCACGGCGGACCTGGCCGTCACCGAGATCTGCACACTCGTGGGCTTCTCCGGCCTCGGCACCTTCTCCAGCCGCTTCAAGCAGCACACCGGGCTCACCCCGACCGAGTACCGCCGCCGGCACCTCGGCCGCGGCGCGGCCCTGATACCCGGGTGCTACGCCCTGTTCTGGGCCGGCGGATTCCGCAATTCCGGAGAAGCGCCGTGAGGCGGCCCCCGCCTAGCGTGGAGGGGCAAGCACGCGACCCCCTCAGGAGCAGGTCATGACCACTGGGATCACCGGTATCTCCATCGTCACCGTCTGGGTGCAGGACCAGGAACGCGCCAAGGAGTTCTACTGCGACAAGCTCGGTTTCGAGGTCCGCACGGACATGAGCATGGGGGCGATGCGCTGGCTGACCGTGGGCCCCAAGGAGCAGCCCGACGTCGAGATCACCCTCATGGTGCCCGGCCCGCCCGCGCTCGACCCCGAGTCCGCCGAGCAGCTCAGCTCGCTGGTGGCCAAGGGCGTCCTCGGCGCGGGCGTGCTCCGTACCGACGACATCCACGCCACCTACCGCGACCTCAAGGGCAAGGGCGTCACCTTCCTCCAGGAGCCCCAGGAGCGCCCCTACGGCACCGAGGCGATCATGCGCGACGACTCCGGCAACTGGTTCAGCCTCACCCAGCGGCGCGACGGGCTGGACCTCAGCAAGGAGTGGGGCGAGGGCACGCAGGAGCGGATCGAGGGCTGAGCCCGGCCGCGGCCTAGTCCCGGGGGAGCAGCAGCCGGGCGACGGCGCCGCCGTCGGGGGCGTTGCGGAAGGTGAGGCGGGCGCCGAGGACGCGGGTCTGCCCGGCGGCGATCGTCAGCCCGAGGCCGTGGCCGCCGCCGCGGTCGCTGCTGCCGGTGCGGAAGCGGCTGGGGCCGTCGCGGAGCAGGGCCTCGGGGAAACCCGGGCCGTGGTCGCGGACCTCCAGGTAGGGGCCGTCCACCGTGACCTCGACGGGCGGCCTGCCGTGCCGCACGGCGTTGCCGAGCAGATTGGCCAGCACGCGCTCCAGGCGCCGGGGATCGGTGCGCACGACCGCGTCGTCGCGCACGTCCACGGTGGCCGAGGGGGCGACGGCGGCGACCCGGCGGCGCACGAAGCCACCGAGGGCGACGTCCTGGAGATCGGCCTGCTCGGCCGCGCCGTCGAGCCGGGCGACCTCCAGCACGTCCTCGACGAGGGTGCGCAGCGCCTGCGCCCGGTCCCGGACCAGTTCCGCGGGGCGCCCCGGGGGCAGCAGTTCGGCGGCGGTGACCAGACCCGTCACGGGGGTGCGCAGTTCGTGGGCGATGTCGGCGGTGACCCGGCGCTCGGCCTCCAGGCGCCCGGCCAGGGCGTCCGCCATGGCGTCCACCGCGCGGGCGAGTTCGTCCGTCTCGTCGCGGACCCGGCCGCCGATGGCCTCCCGGACCCGTACCCGGGTCTCCCCGTCCGCCACCCGGCCGGCGGCCACGGCGGCCTTCCGCAGCCGGCGCGAGAGCTGGCCGCCGATGAGGACGCCGAGCGCGGTGCCGCCGACGACGACCGCGGTGGAGCCGATGACCAGCGCCTGGTCCAGATCCTCCAGGACCGAGAAGCGGTCGGTGAAGGTGGTCTTCAGCGAAAGGATCTTGCCGTCCGCGAGCGGGGTCTCCGCCCACACCACCGGCGCCCCGCCGGTGTCGGCGACAAAGGTGGCCCGCTTGCCCTCGCGCGCCAGCCGGGTCAGCGGGGCGGGCAGCGCCGGGTCGTTCAGCTGGGCGTCGATGGTGAGCCGGCCGGTGGACTCGTAGATCCGCTGCGCGAACTGCACCCGCTCGTTCTGCACGTCGCGGGAGTTGTCGATCATGCTGGCGCGGGCCGCGTTGTGCACCACCAGGCTCAGGACGAGCGCGACCAGCGCGGAGACCACGGCGATGGCCGCGCACACCTTCCAGCGCAGACCGATCTTCGGCAGTGGGCGGAGCCTGCCGGCCCGGCGTGCGGTCACCGGGCTCAGCCCCGCAGCTTGTAGCCGAAGCCGCGCACGGTCTCGATCCGGTCCTGACCGACCTTGGCCCGCAGCCGCTGCACATGGACGTCCACCACGCGCGTGTCGCCGCCCCACGCGTAGTCCCAGACCCGCTCCAGCAGCCTGTCCCGGGAGAGCACCGTGCCGGGCGCCGCCGAGAACTCCAGCAGCAGCCGCATCTCCGTCGGGGTCAGCGCCAGCCGCTCGCCGCCGCGCCGCACCTCCATGCCCTCCGGGTCCACCTCCAGGTCGCCGAAGGCCAAGACCCCGGTCCCGGCCGGCTCCTCGCCGGCGGCGGCAAGCCGGAAGCGGCGCAGCACGGCCCGCATCCGGGCGGTGAGCACGGCCCCGTCGAAGGGCTTGGTCACGTAGTCGTCGGCACCCGCCTCCAGGCCGAGCACCACGTCGATCGCGTCGGCCCGCGCCGACAGCATGATCACCGGCACGGTGGACTCGTCCCGGATGCGCCGGCACAGGCTCACCCCGTCCAGCCCCGGCACCATCACGTCCAGCAGCGCCAGATCGGGCCTGCGGGCACGGAACGCGTCCAGCCCGGACAGCCCGTCGGGCACCGCGGTCACCTCGAAGCCGTCCCGCTCCAGCGCCAGGGTCGTGGCCTCGCGGATGACGTCGTCGTCCTCGACGAACAGGACGTGCGTGTCAGCCATGGGAGGTGTCCTCGGTGCCGCTCTCGTAGTCACGGTGGCTGAAGGAGGTCTCGGAGAAGCGCCTCCCGTTCCACCGGTAGGTGGTGATGTCCTCGCCGGAGGGGTTCGACACCGCGTCCTGCGGTTCGTAGACCTGGTGGGTGACCTTGAGGGCGCCGTCGCTGATCTCGGCGTAGACGGGGGGCTGCTCGTCGGCGAAGACGTTGACGTACCGGCCGTGCTCGCGGCGGTAGACGTACGCGCCGATGCCCACCCCGTCGCCGCACGTCGAGACCGTGACGACGAGGTCGTCCGCGCCCCTGCCCGTCAGGTCGCCGTAGCGGTCGTCGACGGGGTACAGCGGCCCGGGGGCCGGGGAGGGCGCCACCGTGGGGGCGCTCCCGGCGGCGCCGTCGCGGGTGGCGTCGAGGGCGGTCGAGCCGGGGACCGAGGAGGCGGCCACGCACGCCACCAGCCGCGCGCGGATGTCCTCGGCGACCTTGGGGTCGGACTGCACCAGGCGCACCGCGTTCGCGACAGGCGTGCGCGCGGGGCCCGGGGAGACGCCGTCGGAGGACCGGCGCGCCGGCGCGACCGGTGTGACACCCGTGGACAGGGGGCCCGGCCCCGGGAGCGCGGAGGCGAGCGCCGTGCCCTCCTCGCGGACCCCGCCGGCGTCACGGCAGCCGGTCACCGCGACCAGCGCCGACCCGCACACCGCGACCGCGGCGACGGCGGCGCCGACCGGGACTATGCTGCGGCGCACACACCCTCCGTCCTGACGACTCCGGGCCCTTCGGACCTTCCGTACCCATTGCTCTGCCGTTCGAGGTCGGCGCGCAGTCGCGCCAGCGCCCGGTGCAGTGTGCTTTTCACGGTACCCACCGACATGCCCAGAACGTGAGCGGTCTCCTCCGTGCTCAGCTGCCGGTAGTGGCGCAGCAGCACCACCTGGCGCTGCTTGGGCGCCAGGTGCTGCAGCGCCTCCAGCAGCATGGCGCGGTCCGCGCGCTGCTCGGCGCCGTCGTCGACGGCGCTCTCGGGCAGTTCGGGGGTCGGCACCTCCTCCAGGCGCCGGGCCCGCCACCACTCGGTACGGGTGTTGATCATCACCCGGCGCATGTAGGCGTCGGCGAGGTTCTTGTCGGCGATGTCGTCCCACCGGGGGAAGGTGCGGGCGAGCGCGGTCTGGACGAGGTCCTGCGCCTCGATCGGGTCGGGGACGAGACGGCGGGCGCTGCGCAGCAGGGCGTCCTGACGGCTCCGTACGTACTCCTCGAAGTCCATCACCTGGGCTGACCCCTCGGCGTTCGCCCCCATGGCGTTCCTCCGCTCCGCGCGTTCCATCACGACGCGGCCGACGCTACGGAGGGCATGTACGGCTTTCGCCACCGCAGCCGCACAGCGGCCGCACAGGAACCCATCGGTTGTGTAACGGGCGGGCTTTCCGGCCCGGGGTGGGAACGGGGGCGCCTGCTCAGCCCGGCAGCCGGTACACCCCGCCCGCCAGGGGCTCCACCAGGCCGTCGGCGACCAGCCCGTCCAGGGCCCTGGCGCGCTGCACCGGCTCGTGCCAGACCGCGTCCAGGGCCGCCTGCGGCACCGGGGCGGTCGCGTCGCGCAGCACCGCCAGCAGCTTGCCGCGTACCTGCCGGTCGGTTCCCGCGTACGTCTGGCCGCGGCGCGGTGGGCCCTCGTGCGCCGGGGAACCGGCCAGCCGCCAGGCGCACTGCGCGGCGATCGGGCAGCGCACGCACTCCGGGCCGCGCGCGGTGCAGACGAGCGCTCCCAGTTCCATCGTGGCGGCGGCCCAGCGGGCCGCGGTCGCCTCGTCGGCGGGCAGCAGGCGCTGGGCGACCTTGCGCTCGGCGGCGGTCGTGGCGTTCGGCGGGTACTCCACGCCGGTCACCGCGCGCGCGAACACCCGCCGCACATTGGTGTCCAGCACCGCGTGCCGCTGCCCGTACGCGAACGAGGCGACGGCCGCCGCCGTGTACTCGCCGATGCCCGGGAGGGCCAGCAACTCGCCGTGATCGGTGGGGACTTCGCCGTCATGGAGGTGGGCGATCGCGGTGGCGGCGGCGTGCAGCCGCAGCGCCCGGCGCGGATAGCCCAGCCGGCCCCAGGCGCGGACCGCCTCGCCGGAGGGCTCGGCGGCGAGCGCGGCCGGGTCCGGCCAGCGCTCCAGCCACTGCTCGTACACCGGCAGCACCCGCGCCACCGGCGTCTGCTGGAGCATGAACTCGCTCACCATGACGCCCCAGGCGCCTGCCTCGGGGCGGCGCCACGGCAGGTCCCGGGCGTTCTCGTCGAACCAGTCGATCACGGGGGAGTGGAGATCACGGTGCTCGCTCATAGCGTCATCGATCCTACGGCCCCGGAACCCGCCCGGCAGGCAGGGGAGATCTGCTGATCAATCACACAAGTTGCCTGCGTGCCGCGCGTGCCTTGGTCCGATTCAAGGGAAAGCGCATAAGGTTTGCGCGTGGGCTCTGTGCGCAATCCCGTGGGACCTCTCCCGTCGTCCATCTACTGGCGACGACGGGCGGTTGTGGCGCTCCTCCTCCTGGTGATCACCGCGTTGGTGGTGTGGGCCGTCAACTTCCGTGACGGAGGCGGCGGAAGCAGGGCGGGCGGTCCCGGCGGTCACACCCCCGTGCCCTCCATCACGCCCGGTCCGTCCGCCAGCGGGCCGCTCAACAGCTCCCGTCCCGGCGGCTCGATCGGCGGCTCCTCCTCGGGCGGCGGTTCCAGCGACGGCGCCGGTGACTCCGGTGCCACGGACGGCAGTTCGTCCGGCGGCGGCACCGGCGACACCGGTGGCAGCGACGCCGGCGGCAGCTCCGGCGACTCCGGCGCGAACGGGGGTTCGGCCGACGGCGGCACGGACTCCTCCTCCGGCGGCGGCTCCTCCAGCGGGGTCTCCGGGAGCGGCGGCAGCGGCAGCGGGGGCGGCGTGCAGCTGCCCGCCGGCTCCAGCCTGCCGAACTGCGCCGCCTCGTCCGTCACGCTCGGCCTGCGCAGCGAGCGGAACTCCTACGAGCCCGGCGAGAAGCCCACGTTCGTGCTGACCGCCACCAACTCCTCCGACGTCAGCTGCAAGCTGGACTTCGGGCCGGCCGCCGCCGTGTTCACCGTCTCCGACACGGACGACAACCACCGCTGGGCCAGCGACGACTGCCCGAGGAACCGGTCCGGCTACCTGCTGCAGGTGCCGGCGCACAGCTCGACCACCTACGAGCTGCGCTGGGACCGGACGACCAGCTCGCCGCAGTGCGCGACCCCCAAGGTCAGGACCGCACCGCTGGGCACCTACCTGGTCGAGGCGAAGCTGCCCGGCTTCCAGGCCAAGCAGACGTCCTTCGTCCTCAAGGACGCCTGACCGGGACGGACACCAGGCCGGCGCGGCACCCCGGGACACCCCGGGCGGCGGGCGCCGGCCCGGTCGCCGGACTCAGACGTAGCGCTCCAGGATCGAGGACTCCGCCAGGCGCGACAGGCCCTCGCGGACCGAACGGGCGCGGGCCTCGCCGACGCCGTCGACGGTCTGCAGATCGTCCACGCTGGCCGCGAGCAGCTTCTGCAGTCCGCCGAAGTGCTCCACCAGGCGCTCCACGATCGTGTTCGGCAGCCGGGGCACCTTGGCCAGCAGCCGGTAGCCGCGCGGGGAGACCGCGGAGTCCAGCGCCTCGGGGGAGCCGGCGTAGCCCAGCGCCCGGGCCACGGTGGGCAGTTCGAGCAGTTCGCCCTGGGGGAGCGAGTCCAGCTCGGAGAGGGCCTCGGTGACCGTGCGGCTGCGCTTGGCGGTCGGCTCGGGCACGTAGTCGCGCACGACGAGTTCCCGCTCGGGCTCGACGCCCGCGATCAGCTCGTCCAGCTGGAGCGAGAGCAGCCGGCCGTCGGTGCCCAGCTCGACCACGTACTCCGCGATCTCGGTGGCGATCCGGCGCACCATCTCCAGGCGCTGCGCGACCGCGGTGACGTCGCGGACCGTGACCAGGTCCTCGATCTCCAGGGCGGACAGCGTGCCCGCGACCTCGTCCAGCCGCAGCTTGTAGCGCTCCAGGGTGGCCAGCGCCTGGTTGGCGCGGGAGAGGATCGCCGCGGAGTCCTCCAGGACGCGGCGCTGACCGTCGACGTACAGCGCGATCAGGCGCATCGACTGGCTGACGGAGACGACCGGGAAACCGGTCTGGATGGAGACCCGCTGCGCGGTGCGGTGGCGGGTGCCGGTCTCCTCGGTGGGGATCGCGGCGTCCGGGACGAGCTGGACGCCGGCCCGCACGATCTTGGTGATGTCCTTGTCGAGGATCAGGGCGCCGTCGAGCTTGCACAGCTCGCGCAGGCGCGTCGCGGAGAACTCGACGTCCAGGACGAAACCGCCGGTGCACAGCGACTCGGTGAGCTTGTCCATGCCCAGGACGATCAGGCCGCCGGTGTTGCCGCGCAGGACCCGTTCCAGGCCGTCGCGCAGGCTGGTGCCGGGAGCCACGGCGCTCAGGGAGGCGCGCATCAGGCTGTCAGTACCGGAGCCCTCGCGACCCCAGGCTTTCCCGGGAGCTGCCGCCCGGTCATTGGCTGCCACTGCTCTCCTCCGGTCGTACGGATGCCCGGATGGGCGAGACCAGGGCAAAGTTTACCGTCGGAAGGCTCAGGGACGGGGGGCCCTCTTGGGCAGGACGCGCAGGGCGTCCCCTATGTCCGTCACTTCCGTCACCTTCATCCCCGTCGGGATTTTGCCCGGGTCCGGCGGAACGAGGGCGTGGGTGAAGCCCAGCCGGGCCGCCTCGGCGAGCCGCCGCTGCACGCCGGTGACCCTTCTGACCTCGCCCGCGAGGCCCACCTCGCCCACGGCGACCAGGTTCTTCGGCAGCGGGGTGTCGATCGCGGCGCTCGCCAGCGCCAGGGCCACGGCGAGGTCCGCGGCGGGCTCGCCGAGCTTCACCCCGCCGACGGTGGCGGTGTAGATGTCCTGCTTGCCGATCGACCGGATGCGGCCGCGCTGCTCCAGCACCGCCAGCATCATCGACACGCGCGAGTTCTCCAGGCCGGAGGTCGTACGGCGCGGCGAGGGGATCTGGGTGTCCACGGTCAGCGCCTGCACCTCGGCGACCAGCGGGCGCTTGCCCTCCAGCGTCACCGTCAGGCAGGTGCCGGGCACCGGCTCGTCGCGCCGGGTCAGGAACAGGCCCGAGGGATCGGCCAGGCCCGTGATGCCCTCGTCGTGCAGTTCGAAGCAGCCGACCTCGTCGGTGGCGCCGTAGCGGTTCTTGATGCCGCGGATCAGCCGCAGGCGGGCGTGCCGGTCGCCCTCGAAGGACAGCACCACGTCCACCAGGTGCTCCAGCAGGCGGGGCCCGGCGATCGCGCCGTCCTTGGTGACGTGGCCGACGAGCAGCGTCGACATGCCGCGTTCCTTCGACGCCCGGATGAGCGCGCCCGCGACCTCGCGGACCTGGGCCATGCCGCCGGGGGCGCCGTCGATCTCCGGTGAGGCGACGGTCTGCACCGAGTCCAGGACGAGCAGCGCGGGCTTGACGTCGTCCAGGTGCCCCAGCACCGCGGAGAGGTCGGTCTCGGCGGCGAGGTAGAGATCGTCGGACAGGGCGCTGATGCGGTCGGCCCGCAGCCGCACCTGCGACGCGGACTCCTCACCGGTCACATAGAGCGTGCGCGCCTGGGGCCCGGCCGCCTTCGCGGCGACGTCCAGCAGCAGCGTCGACTTGCCGACGCCCGGCTCGCCCGCGAGCAGCACCACCGCGCCGGGGACCAGCCCGCCGCCGAGCACCCGGTCCAGTTCCGGCACGCCCGTGCCGCGCGCGGTCGCCTGGCGGCCGTCCACCTGCGCGATCGGCTTGGCCGGCGTCGTGACGCGGCCCGCCGCGGTCGTGCGCACCGGCGAGGCGCCGCCGTACTCCTCGATCGTGCCCCACGCCTGGCACTCGCCGCAGCGGCCGAGCCACTTGACGGTGGTCCAGCCGCATTCCGTGCAGCGGTAGGACGGTCGGTCCTTCGAGGCGGGGCGAGTCCGGGCAGCCATGCGGTGCACGGTATCGGTTGCCACTGACAGAGCAGGCAGCGCCGGCAGCGCCGACCGCGTTTCCAGCAGCCCCGGCACCGCCCGAAAGCGCTCGCGCACACGGGCGAGAGGTCGCCCCCGGGGGTGATCGGGGTGTGCTCTTTCGGGGGGGATCACCACCCAATTGGGTTAAAGCCCGCCGTGACGGCTGAGGGTGTACGGACCGTGGGCCTACCGTCACGGAGTGATGAGCAGCAGGCCTGAGACACCCTCGCAGACAACCGGCGCGCACCGCCGACACCGCGCGCCGGTCCAGCGCGGCCGCGCCGCGGCGGGCGGCGGGGCCGGCCCGGCGGCGGGACGGCGGCGGCCGCACGGCACGCTGCCCTCGCAGCCGCCCGCCCACTACGAGCCGTACCTGGACGGGCTGTTCACCTACTGCCTGTCGGTGCTGTGCGAGCACGACGCCGCGGCCGTGGCCCTCGGCGACGTCCTGGCCGTCGCCGAGCGGCAGCGCGCCCGGCTGCGCGACCCCGAGCTGCGCCGCCCCTGGCTGTACGCGCTGGCCCGCTGGGCCTGCCTGCGCACGCTGGCGGACGGCCGCCCGGTGTCGGTGAAGGCCTCCGCGGAGGTGGCCGCCCGGCGCCGCGGCGAGCTGTCCGCGCTGGCCTGGCCCGAGGCGGCCGGCACGACGCCGGAGCAGCGCGAGGTGCTGGAGCTGGCGGTCCGGCACCAGCTGGCCCCGCACGAGGTCGCGCTGGTCGTCGGCCTGGAGCCGGACGCCACGAGGGCGTTGCTGGCGCAGGCCGCCTGCGAGGTGGAGCGGACCCGGGCCGCCCTGGCCGTCGTCGAACTGGGCAACTGCCCCGCGGTCGCCCGGCTCGCCGGGGACGCCCGGGTGCTGCTCGGCACGGCCCTGCGCCGCGAGCTCGTCCACCACGTGGACGTCTGCTCGCACTGCCGGCTCACCGCGGAGCGCGCGGTCGCCGCCGGCCCGTGGCCGGGCCTGGCCACGACTGCCGCGACCGCCGTGCTGGCGACCGTCGAGGCACCGCGCTCGGCCGCGTACGCCGCCCTGCTGCACGCCATGCGCGGCGGCATCGGCCGCACCCGCCAGGGCACCCCGCGCTTCGACCGGCACGGCTTCCCCATGGACCTGAAGGAACGCACCGCGCGCCGCGCCCGGATGCGGCACCGCGCGGTGACCTCCACGGTGGTGGCGGCCGTGGTGGCGGCCCCGGTGCTGGCGCTGTGGGCGGCGTACCACGGGGCGCCGCTGGCCCCGGGGCAGAAGGGGGAAGGTTCCTTCACCGCCGCCGAGGGCGAGGGGCCGGACGGCTTCCCGTACGAGAAGGCCGGTGTGGCGGGCAGCGCCGAGCGCGGGCGCTCCCAGCGCGGCGGCCACGGACGGCTGTCGGTGTCGGTCGCCTCGGCCTCCCCCGCGGCGGAGGACGACGTGTCCGCGCCACCGTCCGGCAGGGACGATTCGGCATCGCCGTCGAGCTCCCCCAGCAAGGCCGGCGACCCGGGCGGCGGCCACGGCGGCCGCCCCGGCCACCGTCAGGGACGCCTCGTCATCGCCGCCCGCAGCGAGGGCGACGTGACCGTCATCACGCTCAAGGCGGAGGGCGACCGGGCGGTGCGCTGGTCGGCGGCGCGGTCGGCGCCCTGGCTGCGGCTCAGTCGCCGCCACGGCATGCTGCGGCCGGGGGACACCACGACGATCACGGTGTCGGTGGACCGCGACCGGGAGCCGGCGGGGGCATGGACGGCGCGGATCGTCTTCGACCCCTCGGGCGGCGTCGTCACCATCAACGGGACGGGGACCCCGTCGCAGCCGCCGTCCTCCCCCGACCCCTCGCCCCCGCCGTCCACGTCGCCGACGCCGGATCCCTCACCGTCCGGCTCGCCCAGCGGCGAGCCGTCCGGATCCCCGTCGTCCTAGCCCTGCTCCTGCTCTTGCTCCTGCGGCCGGCTCCGGTCCCGCAGCGGGGCCGGGTCGGCCGGGTGCGGTGCCATCGGCAACAGGGAGGCGAGGCGCTGCTCGCAGAGCTCGACGAGCGCCGCGTAGCCCTGCGCGCCCATGAGTTCGGTGAGTTCCGCGCGGTACGAGACATAGACCGGGTCGCCCGCGCCGTGCGCCGAGCGCGCGCCGGTGCACCACCAGTGCAGATCGTGGCCGCCCGGGCCCCAGCCGCGCCGGTCGTACTCGCCGATGGAGATCTGCAGCACGCGCGTGTCGTCGGGCCGGTCGATCCAGTCGTACGTACGGCGGATCGGCAGCTGCCAGCAGACGTCCGGCTTGGTCTCCAGCGGCTCGCGGCCCTCCCGGAGCGCCAGCAGGTGCAGCGCGCAGCCCGCGCCGGCCGCGAAGCCCGGGCGGTTGAGGAAGACGCACGCGCCCTTGTGGCGCCGGGTCTGCCGGTCGCCGTCCTCGTTGACCTCGGCCCAGCCGCCCTTCGCGCCCTCCTGCGCGGCGACGTCGTGGAACTGCCACAGCTCGGGGGTGAGCCGGTCCACGTGCCCCGCCACCCGCTTCTCGTCGTCGTCGTCCGAGAAGTGCGCGCCCAGGGTGCAGCATCCGTCACTCGCCCGACCCGCCTGGATGCCCTCGCAGCCGCTTCCGAAGATGCAGTTCCAGCGCGAGGTGAGCCAGGTCAGGTCGCAGCGGAAGATCTGTTCGTCGTCGGCCGGATCGGGGAACTCCACCCATGCGCGCGGGAAGTCGAGGCCGACTTCGTCCTCGGTCACCGGGTGTTCCTGCCGCTTCGTCGCCTTTTTCGCCTTCGCCACGATGTCAGGGTAAGCATGTGGAGCATCTTCAGTGGTCACCCGCGCGGCAGCGCGCACCCCGCATGTCCCGGGAAACCACCCGGAGCAGTAGGTTTCCGGGCATGAGACTCGGTGTCCTCGACGTGGGTTCCAATACCGTCCACCTGCTGGTCATGGACGCGCACCCTGGTGCGCGCCCGCTGCCCGCCTACTCCCACAAGGCGGAGCTGCGGCTGGCGGAGCTGCTGGACGAGCGCGGAGCCATTTGCGAGGACGGCGTGCGGCGGCTGGTCTCCCAGATCGCCGACGCGCTGATGGTGGCCGAGGACAAGGGCGTCGAGGAGGTCCTGCCGTTCGCCACGTCCGCGGTCCGCGAGGCGGCCAACGGCGACGAGGTACTGGCCCGGGTGGCCGAGCAGACCGGTGTCGATCTCACCGTGCTCTCCGGCGAGGACGAGGCGCGGCTCACCTTCCTGGCCGCCCGCCGCTGGTTCGGCTGGTCCGCGGGACGGCTGCTGATGCTCGACATCGGCGGCGGCTCGCTGGAGGTCGCGTACGGCATGGACGAGGAGCCGGTCGCCGCCGTCTCCCTGCCGCTCGGCGCGGGCCGGCTCACCAGCGGATGGCTCCCGGGCGACCCACCCGCCGGTGACGACGTCCGCTCGCTGCGCAAGCACGTACGGGCCGAGATCGCCCGCACCGTCGCCGGGTTCAGCCGCGTCGGGGCGCCCGACCACGTCGTCGGCACCTCCAAGACCTTCAAGCAGCTCGCCCGCATCGCCGGCGCCGCCCGTTCCGCCGAGGGCCTCTACATCCAGCGCACGCTGACCCGCAAGTCGCTCGCCGACTGGGTGCCCCGGCTGGCGGCGATGACCGAGGGCGCCCGCAAGGAGCTGCCCGGCGTCTCGGAGGGCCGCGCCCGGCAGTTGCTCGCCGGCGCCCTCGTCGCGGACGCGGCGATGGACCTGTACGGCGTGACGGAACTGGAGATCTGCCCCTGGGCGCTGCGCGAGGGCGTCATCCTGCGGCGGCTGGACCTGATGGTCAGCGAGCGGGTCTGACCGTTCGGCGGCCCGCTGCGGACTCGTGCGGAACCGGCGTCCCGCGCCGTGTCGATCGCGTCACGTCGGTCCGGTGCGATGTGCCGTTCGGCGGACCGGCCGCCGTACGCTGTTCCCCGTGGCAGCCCCTGACCCTGTGGACCCGAACGAACACACCGTGCGCGTACCCGATGCGAAGGTCGCGCTGTCCACGGCGTCCGTGTACCCCGAGTCGACGGCGACGGCCTTCGAGATCGCGGCCCGGCTCGGGTACGACGGTGTCGAGGTCATGGTGTGGACCGACCCGGTCAGCCAGGACGTCGAGGCGCTGCGCCGGCTGTCGGACTACCACGGCATCCCGGTGCTCGCCGTGCACGCGCCCTGCCTGCTGATCACGCAGCGCGTCTGGTCGACCGACCCGTGGGTGAAGCTCCAGCGGGCCCGCGCGGCCGCGGAGAAGCTGGGCGCGTCGACGGTCGTCGTCCACCCGCCGTTCCGCTGGCAGCGCGCGTACGCCCGGGACTTCGTCTCCGGTATCTGGCGGATGGCCGGCGAGACGGACGTGCGGTTCGCGGTGGAGAACATGTACCCGTGGCGCTACCGCGACCGCGAGATGCTCGCGTACGCCCCCGACTGGGACCCCACCGGCGAGGACTACCGGCACTTCACCATCGACCTGTCGCACACGGCCACCGCCCGTACCGAGACCATGGAGATGCTGGGGCGCATGGGCGACCGGCTCGGCCACGTGCACCTCGCCGACGGCAGCGGCTCCGGCAAGGACGAGCACCTGGTGCCCGGGCGCGGCACGCAGCCGTGCGCCGAACTGCTGGAACGCCTCGCGACCGGCGGCTTCGACGGGCATGTGGTGATCGAGGTGAACACCCGGCGCGCGATGTCCGCCGCCGAACGCGAGGCCGACCTCGCCGAGGCGCTGGCCTTCACCCGGCTGCACCTGGCCGCCGCGGCGCAGGTGGGCTGATGCCGCAGGAGTCCCCGGAGTCCCCGGAGTACGCGGAGAGCACGGCCGGCACCGGCCGGCGCGGCCGCGGCCGCCCCGCGGGAGCCCGGTCGGGCACGCCCGAGACGCGGGACCGCATCCTGGCCGCGGCGCGCGAGGAGTTCTCCGCCCGGGGCTACGACAAGACCTCGATCCGCTCCATCGCCCGCTCGGCCGGCGTCGACGCGGCCCTGGTGCACCACTACTTCGGGGCCAAGGAGCAGGTCTTCGCCGCCTCGATCGAGATGACCTTCGAGCCGGCGTTCGGCGTGCCCGACGTGCTGGCGGCCGGTCCCGACGGCGTGGGCGAGCGGCTGGCCCGCTTCTTCGTGAGCATCTGGGAGAACCCGGTCACCCGGGCGCCCATGCTCGCCGTGATGCGCTCGGCGGTCTCCAACGAGACGGCGGCGAGCGTGCTGCGCGGCATCGTGCTGCGGCGGATGCTGGAGCGCGTGGCGGCGGAGCTGAAGGTCCCCGACCCGCGGCTGCGGGCCGAACTGGCCGCCTCGCAGATGATCGGCATCGCGATGATGCGCTACGTCGTGCGCATCGAGCCGCTGGCGTCCGCGGACATCGAGGAGGTCGTCCGCCTCGTCGCGCCGACCCTCCAGCGTTACCTGGCGGACCCCGACCCCGGCGCTGCCGTCACGGGGTGAACCGCCGGGGCGGGGGCGGCACCGGCCTTCCAGTCCCTGGACGACACGTCCGCAATACGGACACACCGTCGCTCGCGGCGGCCCGGGGCGTAACCTCGAAAACTCCAGGATGGAAACGTAGGGAGTGGTCCCCGTGCCCGAGCTGAGGTCCCGCACAGTCACCCACGGCCGCAACATGGCGGGCGCGCGCGCCCTCATGCGGGCCTCGGGCGTAGCGAGCGAGGACATCGGCAAGCCGATCATCGCCGTGGCCAACAGCTTCACGGAGTTCGTGCCCGGGCACACGCACCTGCAGCCGGTCGGCCGCATCGTGAGCGAGGCGATCAAGGCCGCCGGCGCCGTGCCGCGCGAGTTCAACACCATCGCCGTCGACGACGGCATCGCCATGGGCCACGGCGGCATGCTCTACTCGCTGCCCTCCCGCGACCTGATCGCCGACTCCGTCGAGTACATGGTCGAGGCGCACTGCGCCGACGCGCTGATCTGCATCTCCAACTGCGACAAGATCACCCCGGGCATGCTGATGGCCGCCCTGCGCCTCAACATCCCCACCGTCTTCGTCTCCGGCGGCCCCATGGAGGCCGGCCGCGCGACCCTCGTTGACGGCACCGTGCGCACCCTCGACCTCATCGACGCGATCTCGGACGCCGTCAACGACAAGATCTCCGACGAGGACATCCTCCGCATCGAGGAGAACGCCTGCCCCACCTGCGGCTCGTGTTCCGGCATGTTCACCGCCAACTCGATGAACTGCCTCACCGAGGCGATGGGCCTGTCGCTGCCCGGCAACGGCTCGGTACTGGCCACCCACACCGCCCGCAAGGCGCTGTACGAGGACGCCGGCCGCACGGTCGTGGACCTCACCCGGCGCTACTACGAGCAGGACGACGAGTCCGTGCTGCCGCGCTCGATCGCCTCCTTCGAGGCCTTCGAGAACGCCATGGCCCTCGACATCGCCATGGGCGGCTCCACCAACACGATCCTCCACCTGCTCGCCGCCGCCCAGGAGGCGGGCGTCCCCTTCGGCCTGACCGACATCGACGCCGTCTCGCGCCGCGTGCCGTGCCTGGCCAAGGTCGCCCCCAACGTGGCGAAGAACCGCACGTACTACATGGAGGACGTGCACCGCGCCGGCGGCATCCCCGCCCTGCTGGGCGAACTCCACCGCGCCGGCCTGCTCAACGAGGACGTGCACGCCGTCCACTCCCCGTCGCTGGCCGACTGGCTCAAGACCTGGGACGTCCGCGGCGGCTCCCCCTCCGCCGAGGCCGAGGAACTCTGGCACGCCGCCCCCGGCTGCGTCCGCTCCGCCGAGGCGTTCTCCCAGTCCGAGCGCTGGGAGGCCCTGGACACCGACGGCGCCGAGGGCTGCATCCGCTCCGCCGAGCACGCCTACTCCAAGGACGGCGGCCTCGCCGTGCTGCACGGCAACCTCGCCGAGGACGGCTGCGTGGTGAAGACCGCCGGCGTCGACGAGTCCATCTGGACCTTCGAGGGACCGGCCGTGGTCTGCGAGTCCCAGGAGGAGGCCGTCGACAAGATCCTCCGCAAGGAGATCACGGAGGGCGACGTCGTCGTCATCCGCTACGAGGGCCCCAAGGGCGGCCCCGGCATGCAGGAGATGCTCTACCCCACCTCCTTCCTCAAGGGCCGCGGCCTCGGCAAGAGCTGCGCCCTGATCACCGACGGCCGCTTCTCCGGCGGCACTTCGGGGCTCTCGATCGGCCACGCCTCCCCCGAGGCGGCGTCCGGCGGCACGATCGCCCTCGTCGAGGACGGCGACCGCATCCGGATCGACATCCCCGGCCGCACCATCGAACTGCTCGTCACGGACGAGACCCTGGCCGCCCGCCGCGCCGCCCTCGGCGGCGTCTACGCCCCCAAGGCGCGCGAGCGCAAGGTCTCCCTGGCGCTGAAGGCGTACGCGGCGATGGCCACCAGCGCCGACAAGGGCGCCGTCCGCGACGTCAGCAAGCTCGACGGCTGACCGCCGGGCGCGCGGCGTCCGCCGCACGGGACCCCTTCCGCGCTCTCACCAGCGGGAGGGGTCCTTCGCGTCCACCGCGAACACGGTGCCGTCGGGCGCGGTCGCGAACACCTTGCTGTCGGCGACGACGGGGGAGGGGGGCGCCTCCGTGTTCCCCTTGACCGTGTCGAGCCGGGGCTCGGTCTGGCCGAGGAAGGCGCCGCGTTCCGCGTCGACCGCCAGCACCCGCCCGTCGGCGGACGAGAAGTAGAGCCGGTCACCCGCCGCGACGGGCAGAGAGCCCCAACTCACGGCGGTCTCCAGACGCCACAGTTGGGCCTGCTGCGCGGAGCGGTCCGGACGTGACGTGTCGACGGCGAGCAGCGCGCCCCCGTACGCCAGCACGTACACCGTGTCGTTCCGCACCACCGCCTGGGCGGCGTCCAGGGGGCCGGTGAGCCGGAAACGGCGCACGGACCAGTCGGCGGTGTCCATGCGCACGACTCCGTCGGTGCGCGAGTAGTCGTCCATGGACGTGAGGAACAGGACGGTCCCCGTGCCTCCGACCGGTGCGAGCTGGCCCTCGAACTGCCGCTGCCGCCGCACGGTGCCGTCGGCCGGATCCACCACGCTCACCAGCGTGTGCCGGCCGTCGCCCGTGCTTTCGACGGCATAGAGCGGTCCCGAGTCGGCGTACCCGAAGAAGCGCGGGTGAGTGTGGCCGCTCAGGCTGCGCTGCCACCGCTCCTTGCCCGTGACCCCGTCCACGGCGGTGAGGACGCCGTCGTTGCGGCCGCCGAGCAGCACGGTCCTCCCGGTGTCCTGGAAGTCGCCCTTGTAGGAGGAGAGTTCCAGGGACCAGCGCTTGTCGCCCGTGGCCGGGTCGAGAGCCTCCAGCCGGGTGCGGTCGCCGGTCGTGACGTGCAGTACGCCGCCGTACAGGACGGGGCGGCTCGGCGCGATATCGCCACCGTGATCGCCGCTCGTGGCGACGGCCCACCGCAGCGTGCCGTCAGCGGGGTCCAGCCGCGCCGCTTCGACGCCCTGCCGCGTGCAGTACAGCGCCTGCGCGCCGTAAGTGCAGGCGGCCATCCCGCCCGTCCGCCCGTCCCCCAAGGGAGCTGCGGACCAGGGTGTGAAGACGGCGGCAGAGGTACCACCGCGGTGGCCCCCGCTCCCGCCCGTGTCCGCCTGCCCCGACGGGCCGAAGCGGGCCAGCGCGGTGAAGGCGCCGACCGCGGCCAGGGCGGTCACAGCCGCGGCGGCGGGCACGCGCCAGCGCTTGCCGCGGCGGAGCCCGGTCCCGGTGGTGGCCACGTCCTGCGACCCGGACGCCGCCGAGCCGTCGGGAACACGGTCCTGAAGCGGATGGCGGTGCGTCGACGCGGGGCGGTCCGCCATCAGGCCCTCGAGGTCGAAGGAGCTGAAGGTCTGGGTGTCGTACGAGGCGGAGATCTCCCTGAGTTCCGCCATCAGGGCATCCGGGGTCGGCCGATCGTCCGGGTCCTTGGCGAGGCAGCGCTCGATGAGCGGCCGGAGGTCGCTGGGTATGCCCTCCAACTGCGGCTCTTCGTGCACCACTTGGTAGGCCACGATGTACGGGCTGTCCGAGGTGAACGGGCTCCGCCCCGTCGCGGCGTGGACGAGAACGCTCGCCATGGCGAACACGTCGGCGGCCGGCCCGACCGACCGGGGGTTCCGGAACTGCTCGGGTGCCATGAAGGGCGGCGTGCCGATGAGCTTGCCGGTCTCCGTGCGCAGGTCGCTGTCGGACGGCCGCGAGATGCCGAAGTCGATCACTTTCGGACCGTCGGCGGCCAGCAGGACGTTGCTCGGTTTCAGGTCCCGGTGCACGACGTCGACGCGGTGAATGTCCCGCAACGCCTCGGCGAGGCCGGCCATCAGGTACCGCACCTGGGCCGGGGCCACCGAACCGTTCCGCTTCACGAACTGGGCGAGCGTGGGCCCGGGGATGTAGAGCGTCGCCATCCAGGGCCGCTCGGCGTCGGGGTCCGCGTCCACGACGGGCGCCGTGAAGGCCCCGCTCACCCGGCGTGCGGCGCCGACCTCCTGGCGGAAGCGCGCCCTGAACTCGGGGTCCGCCGCCAGTTCCTCGTGCACGACCTTGACGGCCAGACGCATGCCGGAGGTGGAGCGCGACAGGTGCACCACACCCATGCCACCGGCGCCGAGCCGGCTCTCCAGGCGGTACTGGCCGGCGTATTCCGGACGCTCCGCTTCCGGTCCGTTGCCGGGTCTGCCCGACGGCGGCATGACCCACCCCCGAGTTTTCGTCCGTGGCCGCAACCCAGGGAGCCTAACCGATCGTCCTTACGGCGAAGGCCCGGATTGCTAGCCTGCACTTGACAGAGCGTGAATCTTCACGGGGGAGAGCCATGGCCGAGAACAGTCTTGACGTGCCCGCCAAGGCCGCGAACGCGTCCGTCACAGCGGCTGCCGCAGCCGGTCTGGTGTACTACCCGGTGGCCCCGGACTGCCGTCTGAACGTCCGGAGCGGTCCCGGCACCGGCTACCAGATCGTCAGGACCCTGCCGCTCGACGCCAAGGTGCCGGTCTTCTGCCAGACGCCCGGCACGACGGTCAACGGCTACTACGGCACGAGCAGCATCTGGGACCGCATCGGCCCCGACCAGTACGTCTCCGACGCATACGTGCACACCGGCAGCGACGGGTACGTCGCGTCCCGCTGCTGACGTCGCACAGCCGACCACGATCCGACAGCTGTACGAGGTGCAGCGGTCCACCGCGGCACCTCGCCTTTGTCCCCTTCGCGAGGAGCAGGTGTGTTAACGACTGGCAAGAAACGGGGCGGCCTTCCGGCCGCGGTCGCGACCGGAGTGGCCGCGGCGCTCTTCCTGGTGCTGGGCGGGGCGGCCGACGCAGCGGCGGCCGACGTGATCTATTACCCCGTCGCCCCGGACACGCGCCTGAACGTCCGGACCGGTCCCGGGACGACTTTCCAGATCGTGAAGGTCCTCCCGTACGACGTGAAGGTCCCCGTCATCTGCCAGGCGCCCGGTGAAACGGTCGTCGGCTACTACGGCACGAGCAGCATCTGGGACCGGATCGCGCCGGGACAGTACGTGTCCGACGCGTACGTGCACACCGGCAGCGACGGCTACATAGCCGGCCGCTGCGGCTGACCCCTGTGGTGCGGTCCCCCGCCCATGGGTCGGGGGACCGCGCCGCGGGGAAGACAACCGGCATGACCTCACAGCCGACACACCGCCGCCGGTACGCCCAGTCGTTCAACGCCGTCGCCGCGCAGTACGCCGCCGCGCGGCCCGGATACCCCGGTGAGATGTTCGACGCCGTCGAGGAGATGGCGGGCCGCGGCCTCGCGGGTGCGGCCGTGCTGGACGTCGGGGCGGGGACGGGCATAGCGACCGCGCTGCTGCGGGCGCGCGGGGCGCACGTGACGGCGGTGGAGCCCGGTACGGGCATGGCGGCGCAGCTGCGGGCCGGGCAGCCGGGGGTGCCGCTCGTGCGCGGGGACGGGAACGCGCTGCCGTTCGCCGCGGGCGTCGCCGACTTCGTGACGTACGCGCAGGCATGGCACTGGACGGACCCGGCGCGTTCGGCGCCGGAGGCGGCGCGGGTGCTGCGGCCGGGCGGCGCGTTCGCGCTCTGGTGGAACCTGCCGGACACCGACGTGCCGTGGATCGTCGGGCAGGAGACCCGGCTGGCCGCCCGTGTGCCCGGTCACCACGAGTACGGCCTGTCCGGGGACGCCGAGAGCGTCCTGCGCTCGCTCGGTCCCGGTCTCGGCCTGAACCCGCGCTCCCGCTCCCTGCGCTGGACCCGTACGGTCCCGGTGGACACGCACCTGGCGATGCTGGGCAGCCGGTCCTACTTCGCCGTGATCGGCCGGGACGCCGCCGCCCGGATCCT
This sequence comes from Streptomyces sp. NPDC088732, assembly GCF_044751205.1. NCBI lineage: Bacteria > Bacillati > Actinomycetota > Actinomycetes > Kitasatosporales > Streptomycetaceae > Streptomyces > Streptomyces sp. NPDC088732. The sequence goes on along the minus strand of NZ_JBIVLI010000019.1, from coordinate 7,217 downwards.
GGAGGAGGAGCGGCGCGAGCTGCTGGCGGTCTTCCCCGACGGCCTGGTCGTGGAGCCGTACCGGGTCGCGCTGACCGTCGCCGTGAAGGACGGGAAGGACCGGACGGACCGGACGGACCGGACGGACCAGACGGACTAGCGGGCCCTGCGGGAGGCCGCCACCGCTCCGACGACGCCGACCACGCCCGAGACGAGGGCGCCGCGCCACAGACCGTCCCAGAGGCTGCCGAAGAAGCCCTCGGAGGTGAGGATCTGGCGCATCACGAGGTCGGTGACGAGCAGCATGCCGCCCGGTACCAGCGCGACGCGCCACGGGTGTTCGGCCGCCCAGCGGCGGATGCGGCCGTCGGACCGGGGGCCGCGCCCCGTCACCGCGCCGGCGCCGCCGACGAGGAAGAAGAGCATCAGCGCGACGGAGCAGGCCGCGGCGATGACCCGCAGTCCGAAGTGGCCGTCGATGACGGACAGGGTCAGGGAGACCCCGCCGCCGATGGCCCCGACCGCGGCGGCGGGCCGCCAGGGGCCGAGGGTGGCCGAGGCCAGCGCCAACTGGCGCGACTCGCCTCGGGTCACGTCCCGCGGCGGGCGGGAGGGATCAGTGGAACGGCTCATACCGCCACGGTCGCCCGGGGCCGCGCCGGAAGCCATAGGGGATGTCCCTGAGACGGCCCGGAGCCCGGTGTCAGGGCCGGGACGGTCCCGGCCCCGGCCCTGACACCGTTCCCGCAGGTTCCCGCACTGTCCTGCCCCGGGACGGGATCGCCGCCCGGGGCAGGAGTGCGGGGTGTCTCAGGTGCTCACGCCGCTGCCCGCTGCACCCGCACCGGGGTCACCCCTTCCTCGTTGTGCCGCTCGGCCCATCCGGCGAGCGCCATGCCGCAGGCGTGGTCGAGGTGGCGCAGCCGCCGCAGGTCGAGTTCCATGGCCCGGTTGCGCGGCAGCGCCTCCAACTGGTCGAGCAGCCTGGGCAGTCGCAGGAAGGTGGCGTTGCCCAGGACCCGTACGACGATCGGGCCGCCGCCGCGGTCATCGATCTCGACATGGGTGTGGGAGGTCTCCCACGCCGCCTTGACCACGGCCGTCAGCAGCCCGATCAGGACGCCCTCGAACATGTTGGTGGCGACGATCGCGACCGCCGTGATCACCAGGACGACGGCCTCGCCCCGGTGCTCGCGCCACAGCGGCACCAGTGCGCGGAACGGGACGAGCTTGCACCCCGCGTGCACCAGCACGCCCGCCAGGGCCGCGACCGGGATCACCCCGAGTGCGGCCGGCAGCAGCGCGGCGAACAGCAGCAGCCACACCCCGTGCAGCACGCGGGACGCCTTGGTGCGGGCGCCCGCCTGGACGTTGGCGGCGCTGCGCACGATCACGGCGGTCATCGGCAGGGCCCCGAGCGCCCCGCAGAGCGCGTTGCCCGCGCCCTGCGCGATCAGTTCCTTGTCGTAGTCGGTGCGCGGCCCGTCGTGGAGCCGGTCCACCGCCGCGGCGCTGAACAGGCTCTCGGCGGAGGCGATCAACGCGAACGCCAGCACGGTGCCGATCATCGACACGTTGGCCAGTTGGGCGAACTGCCCGGCGCCCGGGGGCTGGACGGAGTCGAGCAGCCCCCGTACCTCGACGCGGGCGACGGGCAGCCGCAGCAGCACCGCCGCCGCCGTGGCCAGCGCGACGGCGGCCAGCGGCCCGGGCAGTACGCGCGCGGCGCGCGGTATCCGGGGCCACAGCACCAGGACGGCGATCGTGCCGGCCCCCAGGAGGAGGGCGGTGAGCGCCGTGCCGGAGCCGGCCACGTCGCGGGCGAGCCCGGTGATCCCGGCGAGCTTGGCCGGGCCGGAGGCGGGTGCCTTGGCGTCCGCGAGTGCGTACACCTGCCCGGCGATCAGCACCAGGCCGATCCCGGCGAGCATGCCCTGCACGACGGCGACCGAGATCGCCCGGAACCAGCGGCCGAGCCGCAGGATGCCCATGAGCATCTGCAGCAGGCCCGCGACGAGCACGAGCACTCCGAGCGCCGGCAGTCCGAACTCCCGTACGGCCTCGAAGACCAGCACGGTGAGCCCGGCCGCCGGGCCGGACACCTGGAGGCTGCTGCCCGGCAGCAGCCCGGTGAAGAGTCCGCCCACGATGCCGGTGACGAGGCCGAGTTCGGCCGGGACCCCGGAGGCCACGGCGACTCCCACGCACAGGGGCAGGGCGACGAGGAAGACGACGAGCGAGGCCGTGAGGTCGGCACGGAGGGTCGTGGGCCGGGCGGGAACGCGCCGGATCAGGCGGTTCACCGAGGAGGGGCGGTGTTGGCGGACGGGTGGTGGGCGATCCGGGGTGGGGGGACGGTGCCGGGGCCGGAATGGCGGCCGGCGCCGGTCAGGGGTCGTGCCCGTGGGGCGTCGTGGGCAGGGTGGATGAAGGTCTTCATTTCGGGTGGCCTCCATTGCGCCCCGTCCTGGAAGCGGACGGGGCGTGCGTGGTCGAGCTGTGTGGGGGGTCGGGTGCCCGCGGCGGTGCCCGGACCGCGGCGCGGGGCAGCGGTCGGTTCGACGTCGCCGCAGCCGGTGATGGCCGGCGGGGACGACGTCAGAGGGCGACGGGCGGCGTCGGGACGCCGTCCGTCAGCAGCGGAACACCCCCAGGGCGACCGGTAGTTCGCCTGATCTGGTGAGCGGGACGGCCTGGCGCGCCGTGCGCGGTGCCGTGACGGTGGCGGGCCGGTGTCCGCCCGCGTTCACGACCGGGTCCTCGGCCGGGGAGCCGGTGCGCGGGGCCGGTGACGGGACGCCGAGCGCCCCGGGCACCACCAGGCCCGCGCCGTTGCCCTCCTGGCGGTGGCTCAGGCAGTGGCGTTGCTCGGACTGCGTGTACGCGGTCCTCGCTCCCGCCTCGCGGAGCGCCGTGGGTGCGGGCTCCGCGGCGGTGCTGCCGAGAGCCAGGAACAGGGAGAGCAGTATGCCGACGCCGGCGGCGACGACTCGTCCAACTCCCTTGCCACAGAGCACAGTTGCCCCCGTCCCGAGGTGTCGCGGTCTCCATTCTGCCCGGTCGGCCCCTCTATTTTGCAAGCTCTTGAGGTTAACGCAGCGTAAATGATCCGTCACTCGAATGGATGTACTTGCCCTGTCTTGACGGGTGGTCGCCGCGGGAGCAGTATTCACCGCATGATGAATAAATCCGAGGACCCCGCGGCAGCGGCCCAGGGTCCCGCCGTCCATGCCGCCGGCCTGACCGTCCTGCGCGGCGGCCGCACCGTCCTGGACGGCCTGGACTTCACCGTCCCCCGGGGGGAGATCACCGGACTGCTCGGCCCCAGCGGCTGCGGCAAGTCGACCCTCATGCGCGCCGTCGTCGGCACCCAGGCCCGTGTCACCGGCACCCTCGACGTGCTCGGCCGGCCCGCTGGCCACCGCGAACTGCGGCCCAGGATCGGCTACGTGACCCAGGCGCCGTCCGTGTACCTTGATCTGACGATTCGTCAGAACCTCGACTACTTCGCCTCCGTCCTCGGCGGCGACGCCCGCGACCACGTCGAGCGGGCCATCGCCGACGTCGACCTCACCTCGCACGCGGGCGCCCTGGCGGGCAACCTCTCCGGAGGACAGCTCAATCGCGTCTCCCTGGCCGTCGCCCTGCTCGGCTCGCCCGAACTCCTCGTCCTGGACGAGCCCACCGTCGGCCTGGACCCCGTCCTCCGCCGCGACCTGTGGGAGCTCTTCCACCGCCTCGCCGCCGAACGCGGCGCCACGCTCGTCGTCTCGAGCCACGTCATGGACGAGGCCGAGCGCTGCCACCGCCTGCTGCTCATGCGCGAGGGCCGCATCCTCGCCCAGGGCAGCCCCGACGCACTGCGCTCCCGCACCGGCGCCGCCACCGTCGAGGAGGCCTTCCTCCGCCTCGTCGACGAGGCCTCCGGCCGCACGGCCCCGCACCCCGCGACCCCGAACGAGGCCGAGGAGGCCGTCCGATGAGCACGCACCGCACCCTCGCCACCGCCCGCCGCGTCCTGCTCCAGCTGCGCCACGACCCGCGCACCATCGCCCTCATGGTCGTCGTGCCCTGCGTGCTGCTGACGCTGCTGTCCTGGGTCTACGACGCCAGCCCCCGCACCTTCGACACCGTCGGGGCCTCGCTGCTCGGCATCTTCCCGCTCATCACGATGTTCCTGGTCACATCCATCGCCACCCTCCGCGAACGCACCTCCGGCACGCTGGAACGCCTCCTGTCCATGCCGCTCGGCAAGGGCGACCTCCTCGCGGGGTACGCGCTCGCCTTCGGCGCCATCGCCGTCGTCCAGGCGGGGCTGGCCACCGGCCTCGCCGTCCTCACCCTCGGCCTGGACGTCACCGGGTCCGCCTGGCTGCTCCTGGTGGTCGCCCTCGCCGACGCCTGCCTCGGCACCGCACTCGGCCTCTTCGTCAGCGCCTTCGCCGCCAGCGAGTTCCAGGCCGTCCAGTTCATGCCCGCCGTCCTGCTGCCGCAGCTCCTGCTGTGCGGACTGCTCATGCCGCGCGGGCGGATGCAGCCCGTGCTGGAGGCCGTCTCCAATGTGCTGCCCATGTCGTACGCCGTCGACGGCATGCAGCAGGTGCTCACCCACACCGGCATCACCGGCGACTTCGTCCGCGACCTCGCCGTCGTCGCGGGCAGTGCCGCCGTCGCCCTGGCACTCGGCGCCGCCACCCTGCGCCGCCGTACCGCCTGACGCACCCGCGCGGCCCGCCCCAGGGCCCGACCCGTCCGACCGCACCGTGGACAGCGACCCCGCCGCCGCCGTCCCCGGTGCGAAGATGGGCCCATGACCCAGAAAGTCGCCGTGCTCGGCACCGGGAAGATCGGCGAGGCCCTGCTCTCCGGGATGCTCCGCGCCGGATGGAAGCCGGAAAACCTCCTGGTCACCGCCCGCCGTCCGGCCCGCGCCGAGGAACTGCGCGCCCGCTACGGCGTCGAGGCCGTCTCCAACGACGAGGCCGCCAAGACCGCGGACACCCTCATCCTCGCCGTCAAGCCGCAGGACATGTCCGCCCTCCTGGACGAGCTGGCCCCGCACCTCGCCGCCGACCGCCTCGTCATCAGCGCCGCGGCCGGCGTGCCGACCTCCTTCTTCGAGGAACGCCTCGCCGCCGGCACCGCGGTCGTCCGCGTCATGCCCAACACCCCCGTGCTCGTCGACGAGGGCATGTCGGTCATCTCCGCGGGCAGCCACGCGGGCGAGCAGCACCTCGTCCGCACCGAGGAGATCTTCCAGCCGGTCGGCAAGACCCTGCGCATCCCCGAGTACCAGCAGGACGCCGCGACCGCGCTGTCCGGCTCCGGCCCCGCGTACTTCTACTTCCTGGTCGAGGCCATGACCGACGCCGGCATCCTCCTCGGCCTGCCCCGCGCCCAGGCCCACGACCTCATCGTGCAGTCCGCCATCGGCGCCGCCGTCATGCTCCGCGACAGCGGCGAGCACCCGGTCAAGCTGCGCGAGGCCGTCACCTCCCCGGCCGGCACCACCATCAACGCCATCCGCGAGCTGGAGAAGCACGGCGTGCGGCACGCCCTGATCGCCGCCCTGGAAGCCGCCCGCGACCGCAGCCGCGAGCTCGCCTCCGGCAACGGCTGACGCTCGGCGGGCCCCGCCGCCCCCGGCTTCCGGGAGCGGCGGGCCCGACCGGCCCTCACGCGGGAGGCAGCAGCCCGATCGCCCGGTAGGCCGCGTCCACCGTCGGCCGCGCCAGTGCCCGCGCGCGCTCCGCCCCCGTACGGAGCACCGCGTCCACGTACCCCGGATCGGCCGCCAGCTCCGCATGGCGCTCCCGCAGCGGCCGCAGCTCCTCGACCACCGCCTCCGCCGTGTCCTTCTTCAACGCCCCGTACGAGTCGTAGTCCGCGGCGAGCTCCTGCGGCGTCCGGCCCGAACACGCCGACAGGATCTCCAGCAGGTTCGCCACGCCCGGCCGCTCCTCGGGGTCGTAGGCCATGTCCTGCCCGCTGTCGGTCACCGCCCGCATCACCTTCCTGCGGACCGTCTCCGGCTCGTCCAGCAGGTAGACGATCCCGGGACCCGTGTCGTCGGACTTCCCCATCTTCGAGACGGGGTCCTGCAGGTTCATCACCCGGGCGGCCACCGCCGGCAGCACCGCGCGGGGCACCGTGAACACCGGCCCGTACCGCTGGTTGAAGCGCTCCGCCAGATCCCGGGTCAGCTCGACGTGCTGGGCCTGGTCGTCACCGACCGGCACCTCGTCCGCCCGGTACGCCAGGATGTCCGCCGCCATCAGCACCGGATAGGTCAGCAGCGACAGCCGCACGCTGCCGCCCCGCCGCTGCTCCTGGGCGGCCTTCTCCTTGTACTGGATCATCCGCCGCATCTCCCCGTCCGCGGCGGTGCACTCCAGGAGGTAGGCGAGCCGGGTGTGCTCGTCCACATGGCTCTGGACGAACAGGGTGCACACCGCGGGGTCCAGCCCCGCGGCCAGCAGCAGGGTCGCGGCCTGCCGGCTGAGCCGGCGCACCCGGGCGGGATCGTGGTCCACCGTCAGCGCGTGCAGATCCACCACGCAGAAAAGGGACTCGGCCCGGTGCTGGTCCACCGCGGCCCACTGGCGCACCGCTCCCAGGTAGTTGCCCAGCGTCAGATGCCCGGTCGGCTTGATCCCGCTGAAGACCCGCGTCATCTCTGTCTCCTCCTGCTTCATGCCCGTCCGGCTCGGCAGACCGCAGGAGAAACGCAGACGGCCGCCGGAGCGGCGGCCGTTGGGTGCATGCGCTGACTGGTCGGCCGCCTCAGGCGGCCCACCACATGTCCGTGCGCGCATGCGTGGTCATGCCTCGACGGTAGCGCTCGAACGAGTTGCGGGCCACAGGTTTGAAGCACGTGCGGGCGTGGTGTAGTGTTCTCTAGCTGCCTCGGACGGGCGACCTTCCAACGGCAGCCACTCACGCCGCCTGGCGGCAAACCACTACCGCACGACTTCCCCACGGGGTCAATTTCGGCGTGCCGAAATTCGGTCCGAATGGCTCGATTATGAGTCGCGGGGGGAATCCGCTAAAGTAGTGGACACGCCGGAAGGCGCGAAACAAAAACCCCGCTCCAGCAGGGGGCCGGAAACGAAGAGCGGAAACGCGAAACGGATCTGGTAAGGTTGGAGACAACGAAGGGAAAGCCCGGAGGGGCCGGTGAAACGGTCTCGAAGGAAGCTTCCGTTCCTTGAGAACTCAACAGCGTGCCAAAAGTCAAC